>DAOVPH010000122.1 GCA_030629295.1 Candidatus Latescibacterota bacterium
CAGGCCCCTCGTGTTATTGGATTCTAAAGCTACAATAGTTTTGTCCAGTTGTTCATAGGAAATACCTATCTCCTTCTCATCTGTTTGATCTGTCCACAGGCCAGCGGTTGGAGGCTTCTCTATTATTTTAGCTGGAATATCCAGCTCTCTGGCCAGTTCTCTCACCTGGGTCTTCAGCAATCCCCCCAGAGGCAGGATATCTACCCCCCCATCTCCGTATTTAGTGAAGTAGCCTATGGAGAGTTCACTTTTGTTACCAGAGCCAACCACCAGGTAATTCAAGTCATTGGCGAAATAATAGAGAATAGCCATCCGTAATCTGGGTTTTAAATTCGCCAGGAACAACTGACTATGAGAAGCAGGCAGAATCCGGGCAAACTCATCCCAGAGCGAATCCAAGACTACTTTTTCTGTCCTGATGCCCAGTCTTTCAGCCGTTAAGCAGGCGTCTTGTTCGTCGGAGAGCTCGCTGTGGCAGGGCATTATCAGAGCCAATATTCTGTCTCCTAATGCCTTTTTGCATAGGGCGGCTACGACCGAGGAGTCAACTCCACCGCTCAGACCGAACACCACACCCTCTGCCCCTGCCTCCTTGACCGTCTGCTTTATCCACCTGTTTATTTTATCTGACAGTTTCATCTAAGGGTCTTGTTCTGAGGAACTAAAGGAGTGGAAGGTAACGATTCAGTTCATATTTAGTGACCTGGGATTTATACTCTTCCCATTCCTCTTGTTTATTCCGGATAAAATATTCGAACACCCTTTCTCCCAGGGCTTTCTTCACCAGCTCACTGTTCTCGGTCAGCTTGATAGCCTCCCAGAGGTCCTCGGGAAGCGATTCTATTCCTGCTTTTTCTCTCTCCTTGTGGCTCATCTGGAAGATATTGTTGGTTGCGGGTTCGGGCAGGGGATACTGCTTTTCTATTCCTTCTAAGCCAGCAACTAACATCACCGAGAAGACAAGATAGGGGTTGCAAGCAGGGTCAGGTGACCTGAACTCGACTCGGGAGGACTTCCGTTTCTCCGGCTTATACAGCGGGACTCGCACCAACGCTGATCTGTTTCTCCGGGCCCAGGAGACATAGACCGGAGCCTCAAAACCAACCACCAACCTCTTATAGGAATTAACCCACTGGTTAGTGACTGAGGTCATCTCCGGAGCATACTTTAACAAACCAGCGATGAAGGCCTTAGCTACAGAAGAGAGCCGATATTTATCCTGGGGGTCGAAAAAGACATTTTCTTCCCCGCTGAACAGGGATTGGTGAACATGCATACCGCTTCCGTTCACCCCGTGTATAGGCTTAGGCATAAAAGTTGCGTAAAAACCTCTCTGCTGGGCTACTTCTTTTACTACCAGCCGATAGGTCATAACATTGTCTGCCATAGTTAGGGCATCGGTGTATTTCAGGTCTATTTCGTGTTGAGAAGGGGCACACTCGTGGTGGCTGCATTCCACGGGAATACCCATACTTTCCAGTGTAGAGGCGGTTTCTCGTCGGAGGTCCTGGGCTACATCTGGAGGGGTCAGGTCAAAATAGCCGCCCTTATCCAGCGTTTCCGGTTCAGCAGGATCTTTGAAGTAGAAATACTCCGGTTCAGGGCCTACACAGTAGGTAAAGCCCATATCAGCGGCTCTTTTTAGGTTTTTCTTCAGCACATAGCGGGGATCGCCTTCAAAAGGTCGTCCTCCCGGTTCGAAAATGTCCACAAACATCCGAGCAGTAAGGTGATCCTTTGGACTCCAAGGGATGATTTGAAAGGTAGCAGGAACTGGCACAGCGATCATATCGCTTTCCTCTATCCTGGCAAAGCCTTCTATGGAAGAACCGTCAAACCCAATTCCTTCCTCAAAGGCCAGCTCCAGTTCTCCGGCAGCAATAGTAAAACTCTTCAGGAATCCTAACACATCTGTAAACCAGAGGTTGATATATCTAATCCCTTTTTGTCTAACCGTCTCCAAAATATAGCTTTTCGCAGATTCCACAGTATCCCCCTTTCTTTTTGCAGTGTGGGCCCTCTACCATATAGAGAGGGCATGAGATAATCTTCGACAGAACGGCTAATGTTTTAAAAAAACATCAGCTTTTGCTTCAAAGGTAACCTTAAGTTTTGAATGATTTCTTCTACTCAAAAATACTGCAAACTAAATTTTTGTCAAGTTATTTCTGCGAGGATAACAGCAGATCTACAGCCGAGCAAAAAATCTCTTGCCTTATTAGGAAAAATGACATATATTAAATGCCGAAAAAGTGGGCCTCAGCAAAACCCACTTTTTAATTAACTGCAGGGAATGCCAGATGGATAGTTCGGCGGATATGGTAGAAAGGGTTCGCTCCTTGATTACACCAGTATTGGAGGCAGAACAGATTGAGCTGGTGGCCCTAAAATTGGTGGGATTTGGCAAGGGACATCGTTTGCGAATATTCATTGACAAAGAAGATGGAGTGAAACTGAGTGACTGTGTCCAAGTAAGCCGCAAAGTGAGCGAACTTTTGGATACAGAAGATCTAATTTCGGGAAAATACACTTTGGAGGTCTCTTCTCCTGGAACTGAGGCAAAAGGATAAGGGAATTCTCCCTAAGAAACAGAAAAAGGGTTGCTATGAGTAAAGAGATTATTGATGTTTTGACCCAAATAGCTCGTACAAAAGATGTTAGTCGAGATCTGGTTATAGAATCTCTGAAGGCAGGACTTGTCTCTGCGGTTAAAAAACGCCTGGGAACGACAGAAAATGTCCACGCAGAGATTGACCAGAACACCGGAGACATTAGGATGTATATTGAAAAGGTGGTCATCTCTGAAGTTCAGGACCCATCGTTGGAAATAACCCCTGAGGAGGCAGAAAAGATCAATCCCGATGTCCAGGTTGGAGATAAGGTTCAGCAAGAGCTGCCCTTAAGCCAGTTTGGCAGAAGTGCCATTCAGACCGCAAAACAGATTCTCATCCAGAGGATTAGGGAAGCTGAGAGGGAGAAAATCTATCAGGATTATCAGAAAAGGATTGGGGATATCCTTATGGGTACAGTCCAGCAGATAAATCACGGGGACCTCATTGTAAATCTCGGCAAAATCGAAGGGATACTTCTGGTTAAGGAGCAGATCAAAAAAGAGACATATCGCCAGGGCGATGCTCTCAGGGCTTATGCCTTTGATGTGATGAGAACTCCTAAAGGACCTCAAGTCATACTTTCCAGGACCCACCCTCGGTTCTTGGAGCGCCTATTCCAGATGGAGGTTCCGGAGATTTACGAAGGGATTGTCCAGATAAAAGCAATGGCTCGAGACCCAGGAGATAGGGCTAAGATAGCCGTGGCCTCCAACGATGAGCGGGTCGACCCGGTAGGATCCTGCGTGGGAGTCAGAGGATTAAGGGTCCAGGCTGTGGTACGAGAGCTGAGCAACGAGCAGGTGGATATTATTCCCTGGAACAGTGACCCTGCTACCTTTTTGGCCAGAGCCCTCAGTCCAGCAGCTATTTCAGAAACTGAGATCACCGATGAACAACACAGGATAATCGCTGTTGTCCCTGATGACCAGCTCTCCTTAGCAATTGGCAAATCTGGGCAGAATGTACGGTTGGCTTCGATGTTAACCGGCTGGAAGATCGACATATTGAGCGAATCAAGGTATAAAAAATTGACAGAGAAGATCCCTGTCACAGAATTGAAGGGAGTGGGCGACAAACTGGCGGCAGAATTTGCTGAATGCGGTATAGATTCTGTGCAGCAACTGGCAAAGCTAACTGAGGAGCAATTAACTCAGGTTCCTGGCATTGGTAGCAAGAGAGCAGAATCCCTGCGGCAAGAGGCCGCTCAAATAGTAAAAGATCGGCGAAAGGCGATCGATTGATCCCTGGGCAGATTTACTCCTATTTTAGACACAGTAGCCCACAGATTCGATTTTAGCCCTCCGGGGCAGAGTTTCTTGATTGGAGGTGTATCTATTTGGTAAAAAAGAGAATCTATCAGGTAGCAAGAGAATATCACCTCTCCAGTGAAGCCTTAGTCTCGATGTTGAAAGAGATGGGATTCGAGGTCAAGGGCCATATGAGCACCGTTACCGAAGAGATGGCAAAACGGGTTTCTAAGCGGTTTGAGGAACAGAAGGAAAGTTTTCGCCAAGAGATAAAAAGGAAAAAAGAAGCCGCGGAGATCAGGAAACCGGAACAGAAGAAACCGGAACAAAAAAAGGTTGCCAAAACAGCTGGAGCAGGAAAGAAAAAGAAGAAATGGAAGGAAACAGCTCCGAGATTTCGCAAGGCCAAAGAGCGCTTCCGACGAGAAAAGAGAACAGTTGACCGAAGGGTGGTGGCGGAAAATATCCGAAAGACCTTAGCCAAGATTGAGACTCCCTCGCCCAAACTGAAAAAAAGAAAGACGAAGACACATCATCCAGGAGAGATAGAGGAAGAGAGAACGATCATTAAGGTAAGTGAATTTATCTCTGTGGCCGAACTGGCTCAACAGATGGATGTGAATATCTCCACATTGATAGCTAAATGTCTTGAAATGGGCTTGGTTGTTTCCATAAATCAGCGATTAGACATGGACACCATTGTTATGGTGGCCGATGAGTTTGGATTTGAGGTTGAAGCCTTGGCGGAGTTTGCTGAGGATATCCTGGAGGAGGAAGAAGGGATAGAAGACCAATCCCAGCTGGTTCCCCGACCACCGGTGGTCACCGTTATGGGCCATGTGGACCACGGAAAGACCTCTCTATTGGACTACATTCGGAAGAGCAACATCATCGCCGGAGAGAAAGGGGGAATCACCCAGCATATCGGCGCCTACGAAGTCCAGTTAGAGGAAGGAAAAATAACATTTCTGGACACCCCTGGGCATGAGGCCTTCACTGCTATGCGAGCTCGAGGAGCGCAGATAACAGACATTGTGGTTCTGGTAGTCGCCGCCGACGCCCATGTTATGCCTCAGACGGTGGAGGCCATAGACCACGCTCGGGCTGCTGGAGTGCCTATGATAGTAGCCATCAACAAAATAGACCTACCCACCGCCAATCCGGATCGGATAAAGCAGGAGCTTACTGACCGAGGTTTGCTATCCGAAGAGTGGGGGGGCAAGACTATGATGGTGGAAGTCTCCGCTAAAACTGGCCAAGGAGTGGATAACCTGTTGGAAACAATTCTGTTAGAAGCTGAACTCCTCGACCTGAAAGCTAATCCCACTAAAAGGGCGAAAGGCACGATAATTGAAGCTAAACTTGACAGAG
>DAOVPH010000188.1 GCA_030629295.1 Candidatus Latescibacterota bacterium
AAAGCAAACTGGGAAAACTTGGGGAAGCTGAGTATCGAGAGCGGAGTTGTTCAGGCTCATATCGAGAGAGTATTGGCCCTGGATGTAATTGACCTTCAGTCGATCAGAGCCAAGAGGTTTAAGGTGGTGCTGGACACCTGCAATGGGGCGGGAGGGATTATCAGTCCCCTGTTGCTCCGCAAGTTGGGGTGTGAAGTGATAACGCTTAACCCTCAACCTACCGGCATCTTTGCCCACCCACCTGAGCCAATTCCAGCGAATCTGACCCGACTGTGTGAAGCAGTGAAAGAACACCGGGCAGATGTGGGATTTGTCAACGACCCGGATGTTGACCGCTTAGCCATCGTCTCCGAACAGGGAAAGGCGATCGGCGAAGAATACTCCCTTGCCCTGGCAGTGAAGTTGGTGCTCAGCAAGAAAAGAGGCCCGGTAGTGGTAAACCTTTCCACCAGTCGGATGGTCGATGATATCGCTGCTGAATACGGGGTGGAAGTGGCCAGAACCCCGGTAGGTGAGATAAATGTCGTGAAGAAGATGAGGCAGATAGGGGCGGTTATCGGGGGCGAGGGTAACGGAGGGGTTATATTTCCGGACTTCCATCCGACCCGTGATGCTCAGGTGGGAATGGCTTTGGTGCTTCAACTTATGGCCGAACAGGACAAAAAGGTGTCCGAACTGGTAGACTTCATACCCTGCTACTTCATTGTAAAACGGAAATTTGAGAAACCCAATCTGGATAAAGAGAGGGCACTTCAAATTATCCAAGATGCATACAACAATCAAGCTTTAGACACTTCAGATGGAGTGAAGATAATTCGAGAGAACAGTTGGATTCATGTGAGGAAATCGAACACCGAGCCGCTGGTGAGGATAGTCGCCGAAGCCCGGAGTAGAGTAGAGGCATCGCTGCTTTGTGAGGAGATAGTGGAGAAGCTCCGCCAGTGCTAAGTGAAAGGAAGCTTTAGTGACTGGTTAATTGGTGAGTGGGGAGAGAATCTATCCATTAACTTACTTATAAACCAGCAGATTAGAGTATTGCCATTAGGGAGAAGACAAACCTGAATGTTCAGCATCAAGAAATAGCTCAGCAACTATCTCTCTGTTGATTCTCCATAAAAACGACCAATGCTCTAGCGAATTGATCGAAATCCTCCAGCCGGCTTGTCAGAAGACGATGTACCTCGTTGGAGTCGATCTCCAGATATTGGTGAACCAGGATGTTTCTGAAATTGGTCATCCCCCTTATTCGATTGGCAAGTGCTTCGGGAATAATTCCGGCTTTTCCCAGAACTATAAAAACATTCTCCTCTTCCTCGGGCACCTCAAGATCCAATCGGGCAATTAGGTAGTTGGCTATATCCATGCACACCTGGATTGCGAGTTGGAAATTGCGCTCGACAATAGCTTGGATGTCTTCGTTAGCCAAATAGGCCTCCAGTGGAAAGAGCTGGTATTTTTTAAGCTTACGGACATACTTGTCCAGCTTTCGCAGTCGTGCTTCAAGAAGCCTGTGATCCAACACCAAGGCCGACCTCCTTTATTCTCTGTTTTAAATGCTCAGCGTGGTAGTCGAAGTATCTCCGGTAATCGTAGTATCTGCTCATTATTCTCATCTGATAAAGTGCCCGTTCTTCGGGGTCTCTTTCAGACAGCAGCGTTCCTTTCTTGAAAACCTGAAATTGTAAGAGCAGAGGAGAGGCATTCAGAACAATTAGATCTATTCTCTTATGGAACCGATTTTCCAGTTCCCCACTTAACGTTATCCTATATTCCAGGACATTTTCTGGCTTATGGGATAACAATACAGCAATGTCAATATCGCTGTCCTTTCTGGCAAGGCCCTCGGCCCTTGACCCGAATAGATAAGCCGCTGTGATCTCACTGCGGTTAGATAGGCAATGTCTCAATTTGTCGATGTTCTCTGGAGAGGGTTGCATAGAATATCCTCTTGTTCTACTACGGTTGGATGTGTTCGCCCTTTTCGGTTTCTCAATGCAATATAACTCTTAACCTTCGGAATGTCAAGAGAGGATTGATTGACTCGTAAAGGCCCCTTTTGTCCGAGTTTGTCGCGGTGTCTCAGCGGTTTATCATAAAGCAGAAGTGTCAAAACAGGAGTTGAAAAAGGCAAAATGGAAAAAATGAAAATCGTAGGCAGGCGATCAGGAAAAATAGGCACGTCCTCAAAAGAGTCTGCTATGTGGTTAAATACTATCAGACAATTGCGGGGCAACAAGGGAATCTGTCCCCGAGGAGTATACAAGTTCAAAACCTTTGAGGAAGCAAACGAATGGATGTACAAAATGATAGCCAGAAGTTCTCTCGGTCTCCTACATTAGACGATCTGGTAGATCTGTGTAAGCACCTGAATAATGCTGGGGTCAGATACATAATCATCGGTGGGTTTGCCTTAATCCACCACGGTTTTGTAAGAGGCACAGGGGACATAGACCTGTTAGTTGACCCCAGCCAGGAAAACATGAAAAGGATTAAACAGGCTCTTTTATACTTACCGGATCAGGCCGTCCGGGAGGTTAATCCCTCTGACATAGCGAGATATACCGTTGTCAGGATCGCTGATGAGATCGTCATTGACTTGCTGGGGAAAGCTTGCGAGGTGACTTATGAAATGGCCCAGGGCCATGTTGAGTATGACATAGTGGCCGGCGTTCGAATCCCTTATCCTCAGGTGCTCTTGTTGATCCAAACTAAACAGGGAATACGGCCACGAGACCAACAGGACAGGGTTTTTCTTCAACAGTTGCTTAAACTTTACCAGAAGGAAAAATAGGTCTCCACCGTAAGTCTTAGCAGTCACCTGCTGAATTTCGCTGTGCCGTTGGGACCAAGGGAATGTTCGCATCTTATTCCAAGTAGAGAACCCTAATAAAATGAATCCCGTACCGAAAGCAATCCTTGACTTAATTGAACGATTCGACCGGAACATCAAATCCTACCGCAGCCAGACCTACAACGAAGCCCAGGTGCGTCGAGAGTTCATCGAGCCGTTCTTCGGGGCCCTGGGCTGGGATGTCTCCAACAAGGCTGGCTATGCTGAGGCATACAAAGATGTCATCCTTGAGGATGCGATCAAGGTAGGCGGTGCCACCAAGGCCCCGGATTATTGTTTCCGCATCGGGGGGGCGCGCAAATTCTTCTTGGAGGCGAAGAAACCCGCTGTTGACGTCAAGGACGACATCAGTCCTGCCTACCAGTTGCGCCGCTATGCCTGGAGTGCCAAGCTGCCGCTCTCGATCCTCAGCGATTTCGAGGA
>DAOVPH010000175.1 GCA_030629295.1 Candidatus Latescibacterota bacterium
AAGGTATTGCCTACCGGGAAATTGTCGCTGTTGAGGACAACCTGAAACTCGGGGTCGCCCTCTGGTTCCTGGCTCAACCTGCCACTCAGGTCAACTTCAGTGCCAGCCAAGTTCAGCTTCCCTCTGGGTTCTATTAGGGAAAGCCTGCCTGTCAGATTTATCTTTCCCTGCAGGGGCTCCTCAGAACAGCGCAGGGCAAAAAGGTCCTGGTTAATCTTCCAGATAGATTGCCGAAGGGATTGAGGAGAGGAAGCGAAAAATTCTCCCTGGCCCCAGCGAGAGTGAATCCGAACTCCCTGGGAGCCAAGCTGTAGCTCGCCTTTTTGGCTACCCAAGTTATGCCCTCCCAGAGAGAGCTGCTGGGAATCAAACCACAGGTGCCATTGGGGGGACTTCAGATTGCCCTGGAGGCGTATTCTCAGGTCACCGTGACCGGCAATAGCTTCTACGTTCAACAGGCGTGCTATTCTGGCGAAGTCCACCCCGGTGAGGTGAAATTCGCCCTCAATAGGCGGAGCAACTGCTTGAATCCCCACTCTCAGCCTACCTCGTAGTCTACCGCCCCCCACTTTGCCTGAGATATCCCGTACCACCAGGGCAGATTTTGCCTTAATAAACTGGAACTTCAAGTCCCTGATGCGCTCCCCATTGTAGAGGACAGCTCCCTGGTGGAACACTCCCGTCAGTTGAAGATGTTTGGTAGGACCTTCGATTTTGACTGAAAGGGAGCCACCTCCAGTGGGCAGGGTCTTCTCCTCCAGGCCCAATAGAGGAGCTATATCTTTGACCCTTAAATGGGGAACCCCCAGTTTCAGAGAGACACTGGGGGAAGAAAAAGAGACAATCTGGCCGTCAATCTGGAACTTGCACCCATTCCATCTGCCTTCTCCCCTCTCTATGATGGCTGTGTCGGGTTTTACCTTGACGTTTAGATTAAATTCCTTTACCTCCCAGAAAGGGGCAGAGGTGATTTTAAGGGCCGCATCCTTAACCTCCACCTTTCCGGATACCCGGTTTCTATCCCGCAGCCACAGCGAAACGTCCGCCTGTCCTGATTCAAGAGAAAGTTGGGGACAGAAGGTTGTTAATGGTTCAGAAGAGAGGTCAAGCCCTTCGGCTGTCAATTTAAACTCGTATGTCCCATTTTGAGGATTAAACGAGCCGTCCAGTTCTGCATTGGTCTTGTCGCTCAGCAGCTCTCCCTCTAAGTGTAGAGTTGTGTTTTCCTCAGAGGCGGAGAAAATCCAACCGTTGATGCGATGAGCCAATCTGAGCTTGTCAGGGGTGCCTGAAAGACAGATACTGCCTCCGTTGAAGTCATATCTGCCTGGAGGCAACTGGAGGAAGAGCGTTTTGGGACCCTTCATACGGTCAGAGGACTTATCCACTTCCAGAACCAGCGCAGGGTTGGAGAAAGAGAGCCGGCGCAAGGCCGAGTTGGTTCCTCCCCGGAGTAGTCCCCAGAGACTATAGGTGACCGTGGCGTCTTTCACATCAAAAGCAGAGATAGGGCTCTGGGGTTCGAAAGTTAGTCCCTCTAAATGAACAACACCGAGCCCTAATCTCACCTTGTCTGCGTAGATGCCCTTGTGAGCCAGAAACTGTTTAGCCCTCTGGTTTAATCCGAGTGCCCGCCACCCTAAATAAAGTCCTGATATTACAGATATAGCGATCACAACCACAACGATGTATCGCCGTTTCAAAGGTCTCATCTGGTTCTTCACGCTCCCCAAACCTTTGTATGCAAGCTTCCAATCTATTCTTCCCCAAAGCTTGCCTTTCCCAGATAATGCCAAATGATCTGCACAACCTTAATAATCAATGGTCACTTCTCTTAAAAATTGACAATATAGTATAGTATGGTTGGGGAATGATGTCAACAGAAATCTCGAAGACAGCCGCAGATGAAGTCCTGAGCTGGTTATTCTTAAGGTCTGAATTTGAACATATCCCATTGCAATGGCCGGGAGAAAAAAAATGTGTTTGTTCTGCATTTTAATTTTGTGACCTAAGAGTCAGTAGTTCTTGTGGGATAAGAATCGCCGGCCCTATCAAGTAGGAGATTTATGGGTTGACATCAGGATAGTTTAGTTTTATATTCTAACAAAAGAAGAATAGTTGACCAGACCGATCGGATAACATCATCAGTAGGAGGTGGAAAAGATGCGAAGAGCAGCATTTTTAGTCGGTGTTTTCTGTCTCTTTTTGTTTGCGAATTGCACCCGCAGCACTGGCCCCCTCTACCGTGACGGCAGGATATTTGCCAAACTCGATTCGCCCCCTGCGCTGGCTGGTGATGGGTGGTGCTACCTGAAAATCATTGCTGACGTTGAGGGATATGAACCGTTTGTGACACGAATATTCGATTTCGACGGCAGCACCGCAGAGAGGATGAAAGCGCTTGACATAACAAAAGCAGATGCCTTAAACTGGAATGACTATTACGGCAAGAAACTTATTGATCTCACCGGCGGAGAACTGAAGGGGGGCAGGGAGGTGGAGGTAACCGTCATGCAAACCAAGGGTCACAATCAGAGTGCAAGCGTACCCTCTTTCAGACTCGATGGAAAGACTATAGTGAGGGCTTATTACGCCACCTCTGATGTGATGCCCGGAGGAGCGACTCAACTGCGCATCGAGCGGCTTCAGTGAAAAAAGAGACAAGGGTCGCCGGAGCAGATTCACTGAACCTTGAATCCGTGCGCTGAAGCCGCATGGTTGGATAGAAGCAATGACCAAGCCGAACCGTGACATTCAGGTCACGGCAAGAAGGTTGCCAGGATTCAAAAAAAATGCAGCAGTACCGTTTTGGATAATAAAATCTTTTCCCAATGGGGTCAATTCCCAAAAAAAATCTTGACAAGACAGTCAAGAGTTCTTATATTGATTTTTGCAATTTGAAAGATGCTCCTTATTGGCTTGTGATCAAAGCCTTAAACGGAAGGGAGGGATGAAGAAAGCGTTCCGCGGCTTGACGGCGGGAATCCAGTGTGAAAGGAGGTGGTGTCAAAAAGGCAATTTGAAGGTCTACAGTCGTGGAAGATTCATTAACCTTTAAACCTGAAAGGAGTGTGCAAGATGCGGTATTTGATAGCCATTTTGAGCATTGCTGCCCTGGTATGTGTGGCTGGCTCTGCCAACGCGTTCACCGGTTGTGAGCGCTGGGGGTATACAGACATAGGCTCAGCAACAAATCCCTATATGCTGTATGCGATTCCCGATGAGTATGTCCCCGCAATCGACGGTGACCTGGCTGATGTGGGCTGGATGCCGGAGGGAATGTACTTCACCCCTGACACTGCTCCTCGCTGTGTTGGAGTTGTTGGAGGAGCGGCAGTAGATATAGCAGAGGTGCCGAGAGACAATTTTGACGTAGTCATCTATGGGCCTGCCTGGGTGCCGGCGACGAACTCCCTGTACTTCGGCGTGCACAAGGTGGATGATATCCTGTATTGCCCAGAAGAGACGTTAGGTGCCTCTTGGATGGAGG
>DAOVPH010000015.1 GCA_030629295.1 Candidatus Latescibacterota bacterium
CACCATTGTCAGAGATGGTGCAGGGTAAACAGAAAATCCTGATCGTTTCCGATGACCACCACCGACCAACACCGATAGACCGAGTTCTGCCTTTTATTTTGGAAGAATTAAGCGCGGCCGGTATTCGCGACGAACAGATAGAGATAATTATGGCTTTAGGTTCCCACCGGCCGATGTCATCCGAAGAAATCGAGATAAAACTGGGTGAGGAAATAACTGCGGATTTTCAGGTCACCAACCACGACTGGGCCAATCCTGAAAGCCTCTACTATGCCGGGCGGGCAGATCCAGGGATTGAAATCTGGGTTAATCGGAAGATGAAGGAAGCCGATTTTGTACTTGGCCTGGGCAGGATTATGCCCATAGAGGTTTGTGGTTTTACTGGGGGAGGGAAGATCATCGTTCCCGGTCTCTGCGGGGAAAAGACCAATAGCGATATGCACTGGGTACGGGTTGACATTCCTCAGGAAGATGTAATCGGCCGGCGCGATAACCCGATAAGAGAGGCGATCGACCGATGCGCTCTAACTGCGGGGCTGGATGCAATTTTCAATCTCATCGTTGATGGTGAGGGCGAAATCGTCCAGGCTGTCTTTGGCCATCCTGTTGAGGCCCACCGGCAGGGTACGGAATTCGCCGTCAAAATCCACGGAGTCGAAATTTCCCAACCAGCCGACATCGTTATTGCTGATGGTTTCCCGTTTGATATGGAATTCTGGCAGGTGAACAAGGCTCTGGATACCGCAGGCTTAGTGGTAAAAAAAGGCGGCGTGATCATCCTTGTCTCCCCCTGTCGGGAAGGATTTTCCTGTACCCACGAAGAGGAAATTATTAAATTTGGCTATCGGCCAAAGGAAGAGGTGAAACAGTTGGTGGCTCGCGGTGAAATCGAACACCTGGTAACTGCGGTGCATATGATTCAAGTGGCTGAAGCAACAATTGAAAAAGGAGTCACCTGCATTTTGGTAACCAATGGCATCGACCAGGAGAAGATTGAGAAGGTAGGTCTGGCTTATGCCCCTGATGCCCAGTCAGCCTTAGATCAAGCATTTGCCCGTCTTGGCAAAAAAGCTGAGGTATGTGTTCTTCGCCGGGCTGCCGAGATGTTGCCTATTATGAAAGAAAAATCAAACTGATGAAGGCCCTGCTGAAATTTGCTGAAGGCAAGGGGAATGTTGGGCTCAAAGATGTCCCAGAGCCAACCCCAGAAGAGGGAGAGGCGGTAATTAGAGTCCAGGTGGCCGGTGTCTGTGGTACGGATGTCCATATCTACTATGATCGTTTTTCAAACACTCCGCCGCTTATCCTGGGCCACGAGTTTTCCGGTATTATTGAGGATCTTGGCCCTGGCGTGAAAGCGTTCCAGATAGGCGACCGGGTTGTCTCCGAGAACAATCCATTTGCCTGCGGCATCTGCCGGATTTGCTCTCTGGGCTATCCCAATCTCTGTCCCCAGAAAAAGGCTATGGGAATCCATTCAGACGGATGTTTTGCTGACTATGTTAAGCTGCCAGCAAACCTTCTTCATCGCATTCCGGACGATATCTCTTTTGAGCAGGCTGCACTTAGCGAACCGCTGGCAGTATCAGTCCATGCTGTTTCGGAGCGGTGTGGCATAGAGACAGACGATACAGTAGTAGTCTTCGGCTCCGGTGCTATTGGCCTTTTGGCCGCGCAGGTAGCCAGGGCGGAGGGCGCAGGCAGGGTTCTTTTGGTCGGTACCCCTGAGGATGAAAAAATACGGTTTCCCTGTGCCCGCAAACTGAGAATTGACACTTTAAATATCAAGAATCAAGATTTGAGAAAGAGAGTGATGAACCTGACCGGAGGAATAGGAGCTGATGTGATTGTAGAAGCCTCCGGGAATAGAGCAGCTATTATCCAGGGGGTGAAATTGCTGAGAAGAAACGGCCGGATGGCTGTTGTCGGAATAACGGGCCAGAGAGAAATTCCTCTCGACTGGGACCGGATGGTGGCCAAAGGAGTCTCTCTTTTGTTCGCCTATAGCTCCCGAAGCCCGGACTGGCAAAAAGCCCTCAAATTCCTGTCCGAGAAGAAGGTCGAGACCATGCCTCTTATCACCCATTGGTTCCGGATTGAACAATGGGAACAGGCCTTCCATGTTCTGGAGACGATGCAGGCCATCAGGCCAGTTTTTCTGATAGGAGAGGTAAAAGATACTCCTTAAGCTCGCGAACACTGCCGGCTGCTCCTGATATTATTTTTGTGATTTTGGGGAGCTGAAAATGACCAAGAT
This sequence comes from Candidatus Latescibacterota bacterium, assembly GCA_030629295.1. Classification (GTDB taxonomy): domain Bacteria; phylum Latescibacterota; class MVCY01; order MVCY01; family MVCY01; genus MVCY01. The sequence continues at coordinate 2,258 of DAOVPH010000015.1, forward strand.
TTCGCAAGACACATTCCAGGGCTTAGAGAGAATCACTGTAGAAAACGACCAGGTAAGTTTTTCCCTTCTTCCCCAGATTGGGGGGAAGATAATCTCGCTGATCTTCAAAGAAAGTGGACATGAATACATCTCGTTAAGCGGGAGGCCGTTTCGGATACCTGCCTACGGAGCAAGCTTTGTCGACTATGACATCAGCGGTTTTGACGAATGCTTTCCGGCAATCGCAGAAGGGTTCTATCCTGAAGAACCGTGGAAGGGTGTCCATATTCCTGACCACGGGGAACTGTGGACCCTGCCCTGGGAAAGTGAAATAGAAGGGGAGACCTTGAGACTCACAGTCTTCGGGGTGAGGTTTCCTTATCGCTTCGTTAAGGTATTCACCTTAGAGGAAAACAGGGTTGAGGTTAACTACCAAGTAACGAATTTTTCGCCAGTTGAATTCAAGTACATCTGGGCGGCTCATCCGTTATTGGCTGTAACACCGGGAGCGAAGATCACTCTGCCGGGTGAACCACGGATACGTACTGACTGGTCGAAGAACGAGAGGCTGGGCAGACTTCTTTACGAAACATCTTGGCCCCGGGCCCAGGGGGCGGGTGGCGAAGTTATTGACCTGAGCATTGTCAACTCACCAGAAGTGAATCAGGCAACAAAGTTCTTTACTACAGCATTGGAGGAAGGCTGGTGTGCCTTGCACGATCCCCTGACAGGTAACTTTCTAAAATTCTCTTTTCCGGTGGAGAAAATACCCTATGTTGGAGTCTGGATCAACGAAGGAGGTTGGCCCCTTGAGGGACAGCCGAGCTATAATATGGCCCTTGAGCCCTGTACCGGTTGTCCGGATAAATTAGACACAGCGATTCAGCGCGATGAGTATGCTTCCCTGAAAGGCCATGGTGAAAATACCTGGACCTTGGTCATAACCGTTGGCAGATCAGAACAGGTAGGTAGTATAAGAGGCCCGAATTTTCCACCTCATTTTGAAAGTTTCTAAAAGCAAAAACTGACGGGGAGATTGAAAATGAAATTAAGAAATAAAGTGGCCATTGTTACTGGCTCAGCACAGGGCCTGGGCAGGGCTGTTGCTCTCACCTTGGCCAGGGAAGGAGCCAGCATCGTGGCCAGCGACATCAATTTGGAAAAAGCGAAGGCAGTTGTGAGAGAAATTGAGGTCATCGGGCAGGAAGCTACAGCGGTTAAAGCGGATGTTTCCAACAAGCAGGATGTGGAAGGGATGGTCAAGACCACCATTTCCCAATTCGGTCAAGTAGACATACTGGTCAATTGTGCCGGCATATGTTCTCTCTCTCCCATCTTGGAGATAGAGGAAGAGGAATGGGACAGGATTCTTGCCGTGAATCTAAAGGGAACTTTCCTCTGCTCTCAGGCCGTGTTTAGAGAAATGGTGAGCAGAAAATCGGGAAAGATTGTCAATATCTCCTCTGCCTCAGCAAAGATCGGAGGGGTAGCCGTAGGTGCCCATTATTCTGCCTCCAAAGCAGGCGTAATCTGCTTTACCAAATCCCTGGCCCTCGCTGCTGCCCCCTATAAGATCAATGTCAATTGTGTCTGTCCTGGGCCCATAGAGACAGAAATGACCGATGCCTGGGGAGATGAGATGAATACCAGATTCAAGAATATGATACCCTGGAAAGATTATGGCAAACCACAAGATGTAGCGGGAGCTGTACTCTTTTTGGTCTCAGAGGAAGCCCGCTATATTACTGGCGAAACACTGGATGTAAATGGCGGATTAGTAATGGATTAGTGACTCATGAGGAGATGTGTTATGAAGCAGAGGCAGGCCATAAAGAATCGTTTTAAGAACAAAGTAGCTATTGTAACAGGTGGTTCATCCGGTATAGGACGGGCGATCGTCGAGGAATTATGCAAGGAAGGAGCGTTGGTAACATTTACTGGAATCAGCGATGCAGGCCTGACTACAGCAAAAGAGCTGAACGATGCCGGTTACAACGTCCTGTTCTGCCGGGGCGACATGGCCGATGAACGATTTTGCAAAAACACGGTTGACCAAACGCTGGCGAAATGGGAAAAAGTCAACTACCTGGTTAATAACGCCTTTTCATTCGTGGCAAAAGGACTGGATGCCACCCGCGAAGATTGGGAGCGGGTTTTTCAGGTCGGACCAATGGCCTATGCGGTGATGGTCCAGTGTGTGGTCGAGCCAATGAAGAAGCAGGGCGGAGGTGCGATCGTTAATATGTCAAGCGTTTCTGCTTTTGTGGCTCAACCGAACCGTTGGACCTATAATGCGGCAAAAGGTGCAGTCTACACCTTGACCAAATGCATGGCATTAGATTTAATTCGCTATAACATCAGGGTCAACAGTATCAGCCCTGGCTGGATTTGGACAAGAGAGGTGTATAAGGCTGCTGCTGGCGGCGGTCGCAAAAAATGGGATCCTATATGGGGACAATACCACATGATGGAGCGTTGTGGTGAACCAGTAGAATGTGCGGGTCCAACGCTGTTTCTCTTAAGCGACGACGCCTCATTTATCACTGCTGTGGACCTTCCAATTGATGGTGGATATCACGGAATGGGACCGGAGGGTTTGGGGAAAACCGCCGTTTTTTCCGGCACCAAGTAGTGGCTCTCATTGTGAACAGAAAGGAGAGAAAAGATGGCGAAAAGAGTTGTGGATTTATCACTGGAGATTTATCACCAGGCGCCCACCTTCAGTCCTGATCCAAAGTGTGGAATACTGGTTTATCACACCATTGAAAGTATGGGCTACAACATCACCCAGATAATAATGAGCACTCACCAAGGAACCCATCTCGATGCTCCCTTTCATTTCTTTGACAAGGGACGGACGGTGGATAAGCTTGACCTGAATAAGTGCGTGGGGACTGCGCTGATAATTGATCTGAGCCAAAAGAAGGCAAAGGATGAAATAGGAATCGAAGATCTCAAACCTTATGAAAATAAGATTATTAAAGGAGCGAAGATTCTCCTTCGCACCGATTGGGATAAGATTTATCCCCGGGACGAATATTTCTCTGACCAGCCAGTCATTACTGTAGAGCTCTCCAGATGGTTGGCAGAAAAGGAAATAGACCTGTTGGGATTAGAAACTCCCAGTGTACACCCGCAAGACTATGCGCCAATACATAAGACTCTCCTGAAAAAGGAAATAGTTATTGTGGAGGCTTTGGCCCACTTGAGAGAATTGACTCAAGAGGAAGTATTCTTTGCAGCGGTACCTTTGAAAATAAAAGGTCGCGACGGTTCACCAGTGAGGGCCTTTGCCATTGAAGGAAAATGAAAGGAGGATGATGATGCCGGACCTTTCCGGAAAAGTGGCTATCGTTACCGGCGGTGGTTTTGGTATTGGAGAGGGAATTGCCTCAGTGCTTTCAGAGTGTGGGGCAACTGTTGTGGTAGCCGAGGTGAATGAGGAGAATGGTCAGCGGGTGGAGAAGATCCTGCGACAGAGGTGGGGACGGGGTCTGTTCATTCATACCGATGTTTCCCTACAGCGTCAAGTGGAGGCCATGGTAGAGAAGACCGTATCGGAATTCGGCCGACTCGATATTCTGGTGAATAATGCCGGGGCCAATTTTGTCAAGCCGACCTTGGAGACAAAAGAAGAGGACTGGGATAAGGTGATCAATGTTGACTTGAGGGGGACCTTCCTTTGCTCTCAGGCTGCCCTGCGCCAGATGGTTGAACAGAAGAGCGGTTCGATCATCAATATTGCCTCCGTACACACTTATGCCACCCTGCCTTCTGCTGTCCCCTATGCGTCTGCCAAAGGCGGTGTGGAGTGTATGACAAAGTCTATGGCTATTGAGTTTGGTCCCTTAGGCATCAGAGTCAACGCCGTTAGTCCGGGGCTCACAGACACAAAGATCTGGCAGGATATTAAGAAGGCCGGCAGAGATGAGAGGACGGTTGAAGATTTCTGGATGGCTCACATACCTTTAAAGAGAGTCCAGACGCCGAGAGAGGTGGGTAATGTAGTCGCCTTCTTGGCTTCCGACGAATCCTCTTACATAACCGGCGCTAACATCTTCACCGATGGGGGAATGACTGCCATGCTTATCGGGGAGAGCCAGCAGGCGGTGGCCACCCTCGAAGAGTGGAAGGAGTGAAAGATGAGATTAGAGAATCAAGTTGCTATCGTTACCGGGGCTGGCTGTGGCATTGGCAAGGCCATTGCTCTGGGAATGGTCAAAGAAGGTGCTCACATTGCCGTAGCCGAGATTAATGAAAAACCTGGGGAAGATGTAGCTGGACAGGTTAGGGCTTTGGGACGAAAATCGCTGTTTGTTAAGACAGATGTTGGCAAAGAGCTAGATGTTATGACGATGGTTAAAGAGGTGATTGATCAATTTGGTGTGATAGATATTTTGGTCAACAATGCTGGGATTATTCTTCCCAAGAAAATGGTCGAAACTACGGCCGAAGAATGGGACAAGATTCTTAACAACAACTTACGAAGTTGCTTTCTATGCACCAGGGAAGTAGCAAAGGTGATGATTGAAAAGAAAATCAGTGGGAAAATCATCAACATATCATCCATCCACGCTCGGGTATCCGAACCCAATGCTTGTGCATATACAGCAGCTAAAGGAGGAATGGAAGCGTTTGCGCGCACATGTGCCACGGAATTGGCACCTTATAAAGTACGGGTTAATACAATCGAACCAGGGGCAACTTACACGGAACTTACGGTGCCAATGTATACTGAATCTGTTAAAACTTCGCTTTACCAACGGATTCCAATGAAAGAAATTGCGCAGCCAGAATGGATTGCCAGTGTGGCAGTATTTTTGGCAAGCGATGAGTCCCGGTATATGACAGGACAAGTAGTCACTGTGGACGGTGGTTATGTTATGGATGGTAGTCTCCCTGGTGCAGAATACTGGAAATAATAAAGGCAGGTAAAAGAAATGGCCAGAAGCCGAGATTCAAAACGTATAGAAAGAATGAGGAGTAGGATGGCTGCAGAAAAGATAGATGCCTTAATTCTGCGCCTACCAGAAAACATCACGCTGCTTGGCGGGTACTATCCTCTGACAGGGCTGAACTTTCTAATATTTCCATACGAAGAGGAGCCAGTGCTATTAGTTCCTGCAAGCGAGAAGGATGAAGCATCAGAGGGTTGGTGGAATAATCTTGCATCATTTGAATTGGGAACAATAACTGCAGGGGATCCGTATGAGAAAATTGAAGGTTTGCTGGAAGATATAGTTGCACAGAAAGGCAAATCCTGGAAGCGAATAGGATATGAAGGAAGTTTTGAATTTCTTGCTCCTGCTCTTTTGAGTGGAGAGGGTTTTTACCCGGCAGAGCCCACTCGGCAGATGTTATTGAGAGTTTTTAGAAATGCAGAGATGGTGGATTGTACCGAGCTTTTACATAATGAACGGGCAATAAAGACTGAAGATGAAATAGCACAGTTGCAAATTGCGAGCAAAATTGCAGAAATAGGACTTGCAAAATTTAGGGAAGCAGTTACTCCTGGTCGCACCGAGGCGGAAATAGCCGGACTGGTCACTGCTGCAATTATGAAAGATGGTGTAGGAACCCATGGACCCCAAAGGGTTCAGGTTTTTCCTCAAGTTGCTTCGGGATCCGAACACACCTCAAAAGCCTGGAGGCCCTGTGAGATTACCACCAATCGCACTCTTGAAGACGGAGATCTTGCAGTTCTTGAACTCGGAGTTGTAGCTGACGGATTCTGGGCAGATACTACACGCACCTGTGTAGCCGGGAAAATTTCAGCAAGACAACAAGAGGTGTTTGATGTGGTTCATGAAGCCCAAGAAGCAGCGAGGAATAGAGTCAGTGCTGGCGTTGCGTGCTCCGACATCGATAATGCAGCACGTACGATAATAGAAAAAGCCGGGTTCGGTGAATACTTCATCCATGTTACCGGGCACGGAATCGGATTCCGTTATCATGAACCAGTACCGGCTTTGCATCCGGAGAATTCTGATAAGGTCAAAGTTGGGATGGTTTTCTCGGTTGAACCAGGGGTATATATCCCTGGATTCGGTGGTATCCGGATAGAGGATATTGTCGCAATAGCTGAAGAAGGTGTGTTCACTCTGACAACATTCGATAGAACTTTAGGAAATACGTGATGAAAGCATTGGTGAAGTACCGAAAAGGAAATGGATTTGTGGAGATTCGTGAAGTTCCAGTGCCGATTCCGGAAGAGGGTGAAGTGTTGATTAAGGTTTCTGCCTGCGGCATTTGTGGAAGCGACATTCATATACTCCATGACGAATTCCCGAATGATCCACCGGTAATTATGGGCCACGAGCTGGCGGGAACCATCGCAAAAGTTGGCAGCCGGGTTTCCGACTGGTCCCCGGGTGATAGAGTTGTAACTGAACTCCACACTGCTGCCTGTGGCGAGTGTAAACTGTGCCGGACAGGGAATCAGCATATTTGTCCGGCTAAACGACCGCTGGGCTCGAAAACCGACGGAGGATTCGCTGAGTATATCAAAGTGCCTGAGCGACTTCTTCATAAAGTCCCTGACAATGTCGAGCTCATTGATGCTGCTATAACTGAGCCAACTGCGATCTGCATCCATAGTATACTTGAGTTTGGCAAGCTAAAACCAGGCGATTTTGTTGCCATTTTAGGCCCCGGACCTATCGGACTTATTTCGGCGCTGATAGCAAAGAGAATCGGAGCGGGACATATTGTTATCGCCGGAACAAACAAGGATGAGGCAGTACGCTTAAGAGCAGTGCGTAAATTCGGACTGGATGCCGTAGTTAACGTAGAAAAAGAGAATTTACGCAAAGTCATTGACAATCTAACCGCAGGTATTGGGGTGGATGTGGTGATTGAAGCATCCGGTTCACCTGCGGCGATAAATCAGGCGGTTCAAATATGTTGCCGGCAGGGTAGTATTATAGCAATCGGTTTGACACAAAGAGAACAGATTCCCTTCAGGTGGAACGAAGCTGTTATTAAAGAAACAAAGATATTTATGCCTTTCAGTTCCACCTGGACAAGCTGGGAGCTGGCACTACAGTTTCTGTCTGAAAGGGTTATTGAGGCAAAGAAGTTGACCAATAGGCACCCCTTAGAAGAGTGGGAAGAAGCTTTTGACGACCTTGAAAATGGTCGAGCAATAAAAACCTTGCTAACGGTCTAAGGCAATATGGCAAATCTGAAAAATATAGATGTTGATTTTGATTTGAAGAGGTTAAAAGTCACATCAGAAGACTGGGAGAAGCAGGATAAGCGGACATTACTGTTGATGCTTCAGCAGCTTTATCTTGTTCGCGCTTTTGAAACAAAGGCGTTGGAACTAAAAAAGCAGGATCTTATCCATGGCCCTGTGCACAGCAGTATCGGCCAGGAAGCCGTTGCTGTGGGAACTATGAGTGCTATTCGTCCCACTGACCTGATAGGGGGGACCCATCGTGCTCACCACCAATTCCTTGCCAAGGCGTTAGCATATTATACACCAGCAGATTATAATCCTTTGACTGATCAGATTACTCCTGAGATGCAGCAGGCCATTAATACCCTCCTTGCTGAAATAATGGGCCTTTCGCCAGGATGCTGCAGCGGCAGGGGGGGCTCCATGCACCTCAGCGACCTGGAGATCGGTGTTCTGGGAACAGACGCCATTGTCGCTGGCGGGATACCTATTGCCACCGGTGCTGCCTGGGCACAGCGCTATAAACAGAGCGATAGGTTAGTGGTTTCCTTCTTTGGCGATGGGGCGGTAAACCAGGGTGTTTTTCATGAAGCCTTGAACCTTGCCGGACTCTGGAAGCTACCCATTGTTTATATTATCGAGAACAATCTATATGCGGTAGCCACAAATGTAAAAGAAGCTTTTCCTATTAACAACCTTTCACTTCATGCGGTATCTTATGGAATGAAGGGAAGAATAGTAGATGGAATGGACCCATTAGCGGTAAAAATTGCAATGGAGGAAGCGGCGCAAGATCTACGAAAGGGCAATGCTCCCTGCCTTATCGAGGCAATGACATACCGTTTCTTTCATCATGGGGGCAGTATGCCTGGAAGTTATTTTGGCTATCGAGAGACGAACGAAGAAGGGGAATGGAGAAAAAAGGATCCTGCGGAAGATTTCCCCAGAAAGATGAAACAGTTTGGGTTTCTAACTCAGGAAGAAGATTCATATCTTAAAAGAGACGTTGAGGAAACCATCCAAAAAGCGGTCAACTACTGCACCGAGAAAAGCTCAGGAACACAAAGGATCAAGACAATACTTTTACCCAACCCCGAATCTTTAACCGATGGATTACATAGTGAGGGGAAAGAATTTAGTGAAATAAAATTTATCGAAGCGGAGGATGTAAGGTTAGACAAACAGATGAAATACGTAGAGGCAATTGCTGAGATAACAGGGCACTGGCTGGAAAAAGACCCCAATGTATTTGTCATCGGTGAGGAAGTAGGTCATTTTGGTGGCGGTGCATATCAGGCAACTAAGGGATTGCCTCAAAAATACCCAGACCGAATTATCAATACCCCAATTTCTGAAGCAGGATTTAGTGGTTTGGCATTGGGAGCCGCAATCTGCGGATTAAAACCTGTGGTGGAGATTATGTTCCCCGATTTTGTCTTGCCTGCTGCTGATCAGATATTTAATCACATCGGGAAGCTTCGTTACATATATGGTGGTAAGCTTGATATACCCTTGGTTATGAGGACTCGGATAGCCATCGGCTGTGGGTATGGCGGACAGCACTCAATGGACCCTGTAGCATTGTTTGCATTATTCTCCGGATGGAGGATAGTTGCTCCCACTACCCCGTTCGATTACATTGGGTTGTTTAACTCTGCGATGCAAAGCAAGGACCCGGTGTTAATTGTAGAACATCACGAGCTGTACAATAGGACCGGGTTGGTTCCTGCGGATAACTACGACTACTACATCCAAATGGGCAAAGCAAAGAAGCTAACCGAAGGTAACGATGTTACTGTACTTGCATACTCATCAACCGTACCCTTGGCGACTCAAACTGCCCACGAAATTGCAGAAGAGGGGATTGGGGTTGAGGTAATCGACCTGCGCAGCCTCGATTTCGCCAGTATTGATTATGAGACTATAGGGGACTCTTTGAGCAAAACCAACACGCTGGTTATAGTTGAACAGGCGCCGAGAAGCAATTCCATCGGGGCAACTATCGCCCACGAATGCGAGAGCCGTTTCTTTGACTACCTTGACTCTCCACCAGCAAGGCTTACCGGAGCGGATATTCCAAATCCAGTGTCAAAAGTGCTGGAGTCGGCCGCGCTACCATCATTAGAGAGAACAAGAGATATAATCCGTAGTGTTGCCAGAAGAGAATTATGAGGAACCAATATGATACATAGTTTAGAACATGTTGCGTTAAGCGTCAGTGATATGGAACGTTCTCTGACATTTTACCGAGATTTTCTGGGAATGAAGGTCGTGCTTGAGGTTGATTTCTCCGATGATCGGATAGAAAGGATAACCGGTATGCCTGGAGCAAAATGTAAGGTCGTCCATCTTGAACTTGGCAATGGTATCCTTGAGTTATTTCACTACTACAACCCTATTGGCAAGAAAATCCCACCGGAGCGTCGTCAATGTGATAACGGGTTCATCCATATTGGATTTAGAGTTACCGACATACATGAACATATACAACAGTTGAAAAAACGAGGCATAGAATTACTCGGTGAGCCTACCGAGATTCGTCCTGGTGCCTGGGTGGTATATTTTCGGGGGCCGGATGGAGAGGTTTGTGAATTCAGACAGCTTCCGGGATAAAAGAGGCGAAGGTTAGAATATTGGGAGACTGTTGCTATGAAAGAAGACAAAAAGCTGAAGGTGGCATTTGTCGGTGGCCCGATGTATGATTATCCCTATTCTAAGGTCCCTGAGTTTGAATCGAAAACAGGCTATCAGGTTGAAATCGGAGCAAAACTTATTCATCCAGCGCTCAATGAACATATAGCTGATCTATATAGCCAGGGGAAGGGTGACTACGATCTCGTCACCACCCATTCCAAATATGCTCCCTCTCAGAAACAGTGGCTGAGTCCACTCGATCAGGATGTTAGTGATGAGGAATTAACGGAATATATCCCTTCGACGATAGAGTTGATGAGGATTGATGGGGAACTGATGCAACTCCCCAGAAATATAGATGTGAAATTGGTTTACTATCGGACAGACCTGTTCGGAGATCCAAAGGAACAAAGTGATTTTGAGCAGAAGTTCGGATATGATTTAGAACCGCCGAAGACATGGCAACAATTGAAGGATATAGCTAAATTTTTCACCCGTCCCCCCCAGCTTTACGGTTTTGTCTTTCCCGGAAGATATTCCGGTCTGTTTGGGCATTTCTTTGAATTATTGGCAATGGCAGACGGCACTCTTCTCGATAAGGACCTTAAACCCCAGTTTGTCAGCCAAGCAGGAGAGTGGGCCTTGGGATTCTTGAGAGACCTCTATTTTGTAGACAAAAGCTGTCCCGACGAGGTTCCTGACTGGCACTACGATGAGGTAGCCCAATTTTTTCGTGAGGGGAAAGCGGCGATGACCACAGATTGGCCAGGTTCTTTTGCCACCTACAAAGACTCCACCATTTCCAAAGTGAAAGATAGATTTGCCGTCAATATCTATCCGATTGGACCTTCTGGCAAGAGATGGGTCTATGCCGGGGGTTTCTCCTATGCTATTCCCCAAAGCTGTCAGGATAGAGAGGGAGCTTTGGCACTAATGCGGTTTCTCCTTTCGGATCAGATGCAGTATGCCGAAGCAAAAAGAGGAGCGATTCCGGTGAAGAAGGTTGCTCGGCAGAGGATTCGACAAGAGACGCAACCGGGTTCAATGGAGGAAGAACGTCTCATTATGTTAGAGCAAACAGTCAATGAATCTCTTCTCATTCCTCCCAAATTTGCTGAATATCCTCTGATTGAAGATGTTTTGTGGACATTTTTGCAAGATGGATATACAGGCAAAACCAGCATAAAGGAAGCACTCAGGAAGGCAGCGAATAAGATCAAGCAAATCTCAAAGTAAACGTAGGGGATGCACTATGAGACTAAAAGATAAAGTAGCCATCGTGACTGGCTCAAGTAAGGGGATTGGTGAGGGCATTGCCCGGGTGTTTTCCCGGGAGGGGGCGAAGGTGGTTGTTGTCTGTCGCACTGAGGATGCTGGCAAGAAAATGGCTGAGGAGCTGGGAGCTTCTGAAGGGAGAGCGATCTTTGTGAGAACCGATGTAACGAGCAGCGAGTCCATCCAGAATATGATCAATACTACCATTAAAACGTTCGGTAAACTCGACATCCTGGTGAATAACGCCGGATACCATATATCAAAGAACGTGGAAGAGACCTCAGAGCAGGAGTGGGAGTTTATCATAAATACAAACCTGCGCAGCACATTTCTCTGCAGCAAGTATGCAATACCGCACCTGCGTAAAACCAAAGGGAACATAATC
>DAOVPH010000180.1 GCA_030629295.1 Candidatus Latescibacterota bacterium
AACCGGCGCTGTTTACTTATACCACAAGGACGGAACAGAGTGGACACAGACAAGAAAAATATTAGGCAGCGATGTTGAGGTATATGATAATTTTGGCCAATCGGTTTGCATCACAGGGAATAATCTTATTGTGGGCTCCAAGGCTGATGGAGCGGCAGGCGGTTCAGGGGCAGTTTATGCGTATATGATGGAGTCAACTCCAGTTGGGGAAGACACGGTGCCGCCGTTGGCGGGTGACTTCGATGGAAACGGCAAGGTATGGACTGAGGACTTCGTGCTGTTTGTGACCCAGTTCGGTCGGCAGCAGGATGACGCAGGATTCGAGTCTATCTACGACCTGAACGAAGACGGTGAGGTCTGGACTGAGGATTTCGTCATGTTTGTGGCTCAGTTCGGCAAGACAAGCGGGACAGCCAAGACAGTGGCAGAGCTTTCACCTGTAGGCAAGAATCAGAATGCCGAGTTGAGCGTATCAATTCATACCAGGGCAACTACTTCCCTTTCGTCTGAAGACAGAGAGTTCACCGTTGAACTCTCTGTTGAGAATGTCACCGAACTGAGAGGTTACGGCCTGACCCTCGATTATGATTCCCAAAGCCTGGAGTTTCTGGGCGCCACTGCAGGCGAGGACAACCTGCTGAATAAAGCAGCTGGGGCTACGCCTCTGTTCTTGGTGGTCTCCAACCCAGACAGACCTGGCCAGGTGTGGATTGCCAATGCCGTCAGTGACTCCAAGCTGGCCAAAGGCGAGGGACTGCTGGCAAGTTTGAGTTTCCGAACTCGGAGCAGGCCTTCCGATTCTCCACTGCCGATCACCTTCTCTGCGGTAGAACTCTTCGATGCCCAGTTGCACCTAAATTCCGTCTCTGCAGAGAATCTGATGAAGCAGCTACAGCTTGTGCCCGGGCAGAACCGGCTGGCCCAGAACTATCCTAATCCCTTCAATGCAGTCACCTGTATTAGCTATCAATTGGCACAGCCGGCATTTGTGACCCTTAAGGTCTACAATCTCTCCGGCCAGTTAGTCAAAATGCTGGTAAAGGAAAACAAACCTGCAGGCTGGCATTCTGAAAGGTGGGATGGCCGGAATAGCTCTGGCAGAACGGTGGCCAGCGGGATCTATTTCTATCACTTCACCGCCAGTGAGTTTTCGAAGGTTCGCAAGATGCTGCTTTTGAAGTAGATATCTTACCCAAAGCCAGGGGGAAATCTGTTCTCTGTCTAAGGGATAACTGAGCAAGGCGCTGTCGATCTCGATTTCGGCAGCGCCTTTTCTTTTGCCAGAACCGAAGTTTCCCTTGACAAAAGTCAATGTCTGTGGTATAATTACCCCTTGCACTGCTTCAGCTACGACTCAGGAGGAAGCTTTCCATTCTCTCCATTTACGTCTTCAGCACCACAGACAACCATTGGGCCTTAGATGATCATCCTGAAAACACCCCAGGAGATAGAGTTTCTCCGGCAAAGCAATCGAATTGTCGCCGATGTCCTTGTTACCTTGAGAGATCTGATACAGCCGGGGATAACTACTAAAGAGTTGGACCAAACAGCAGAGGACCTAATATTGAACAACGGAGCTGTTCCAGCTTTTAAGGGATATATGGGTTATCCGGCAGCACTCTGCGCCTCGGTCAACGAAGAGGTGATCCACGGAATACCAGGACCTCGCCGGGTCAAGACGGGCGACATAGTGAGCTTGGACTTAGGGGTAAAGCTCAACGGCTACTACGGCGATGCCACTATCACAGTGCCAGTGGGAAAGGTGAACAAAGAGACTGAAAAGCTACTTCGGGTGACCGAAATGGCCCTTTACGAAGCCATAAAAATGGCCCGAGTGGGCAACCGACTCTATGACATCTCCTATGCCATCCAATCCCTTGCAGAGTCTAATGGATTCTCCGTAGTGAGGGACTTTGTCGGGCACGGGATCGGCAGGGATTTACACGAAGAGCCCCAGATACCCAATCTCGGACGCCCTGGTCACGGCCCCCGGCTTAAGAAGGGAATGGTACTGGCAATAGAACCTATGGTCAATCAAGGAGGATGGCAGATAAAGGTCCTCCCAGACAAATGGACAGTGGTCACTGCCGACGGTAAGCTGTCTGCACATTTTGAACATACTATCGCTATCACTGACGCTGAACCAGAGATATTGAGCCTGCCCTCGCCAGTAGAAGAACACCAAAAATCCTGAGGAGATGGAAGTGGAAAAAGAGAGATTTAAGGAGCAGATAACAAGGAAGATAGATTCTATTAAGGACGAACTTGTGGAATTCAGCCACTTAATTCATCGCAATCCGGAGACTTCTTTTGAGGAAAGAAAGGCGGCAGCCTGGCTGGCAGAGAAGCTGGAAGCAAATGGATTTCAAGTAGAAAGAAGATTGGGTGGATTGGAGACGGCATTCCGGGCGGTACTGCCCCAGAGAATTCAAAAGAGACCGGCCGTGGCCCTGTTGGCGGAATACGATGCCCTGCCAGAGATAGGCCATGCCTGTGGACATAATATAATAGCGACTGCCTCCCTTGGGGCAGCAATTGGCTTGACCGAAGTAATAAGTCAGCTCCCAGGAACAATTCAGGTGATAGGCACCCCTGCTGAGGAAAGTGGCTGTGGGAAGAAAATCCTGGTAGAGAAAGGGATGTTCAGGGAACTGGACGCAGCTATGATGGTCCATCCTTCTAATCGTACCCTGGTGGCACGGGGCTCGCTGGCTTCCCAACTGGTGGAGGTGAAATTTTATGGCAAGGCCGCTCACGCTGCTGCCTATCCAGAGAAGGGTATTAATGCCTTGGATGGAATTATCGAGACTTTTAACAACATCAACGGCCTGCGCCAGCACCTGCGGAGCGATGTTCGCATCCACGGAATAATCACCAATGGGGGAGCCAGGACCAATATCGTCCCCGACTTTGCTGCTGCCAGCTTCCAGGTGAGGGCCGCTGACGATAAATACTTGAGCGAGTTGCTGCAGAAGGTGAAAAACTGCGCCCGGGCAGCAGCTCTGGCCAGCGGGGCCAGACTGGAATTCGAGCTGAGTGACAGCTACTACCAGGCGATGAAGCCCAATCACACCTTGGCTGAACTTTTCGTCGCCAATCTTCGCCAGCTTGGCGAGGAACTCGATGAATCGCCTCAGACTGGAGCAATGGGTTCCACGGATATGGGGAATGTGAGCAGCGTGGTGCCAGCTATACATCCTTACATTGCTATCTGTCCTGAAAAGGCGGTGGGACACTCACCACAATTTGCCCAGGCCGCTATCTCTCCCCGGGCAGATAGAGCCCTTCTAATCTCTGCCAAAGCCCTGGCTTCAACCATCGTAGATCTGCTGAGCGATCCTGGTCTGATAAGCAAGGTGCAGCGGGAATTCAAATCGCAGCATTAG
>DAOVPH010000009.1 GCA_030629295.1 Candidatus Latescibacterota bacterium
AGATTTTCATCCTCTGGATTTTTTTCAGTCTTCGCCGTGATTTCTTCCGGGGTCTGTTCATCGGCAAAGGACTCAGAGATGCCCATTTTTTTGGCACATTCCTCGCACATACAGAGAACTGACTTAGTATTGTTCGCTATCTGAGTGAGAATAATCACCGCAGGTTTCTTACCACACTTTTGACATAACACTGCTGATCATCTCCCCTTTTTTGGTTTCCATGTCATGATTCTTTCGTAGGAAGTCTAAAATCCACCACGGAGACACAGAGAGCACAGAGAAAGACAAACATACAATTATTTGATTATTTTCAATGTAGTCTAATTTTAGTCTACAATTTTCCCGTTCCTTAGCTCTAATACTCTGTCGGCCTTGCGGGCAAGCTCCAGGTTGTGGGTAGCGATAACAAAGGTCTTTTCCAGAGTTCTGGAAAGCTCCCAGAGTAAGGCATGTAGAGTCTGACTGTTGGCAAAGTCTAAATTGCCGGAGGGCTCATCGGCCAGAACCACCTTGGGATTGTTAATCAGAGCCCGGACTATAGCTACCCGCTGTTGCTCTCCGGCTGAGAGCTGATTAGGTCTATGAGATTCCCTCTCTGCCAGCCCTACTTTGCCCAACAGTTCTCTTGCTGGTTCAATTAACTCCTCTGCTTTCTTGCCAGCGATCATCCCTGGCATCATCACATTTTCCAAGGCGGAGAGCTCTGGCAGCAGGTAGTGGAACTGGAATACAAATCCTACAGTGCTATTTCTCAGTTTGGCCAACTGATCATCGGAGAGGGAGGAGACCTGGGTAGAATCCATCCGCAACTGCCCCCGGGTGGGGCGATCCAGAATTCCCAGGATGTGAAGCAAAGTGCTCTTTCCCACCCCAGAGGGGCCCACCACAGCGACAATCTCCCCTCTTTTGATCTCCAGGTTAATTCCTAACAACACATCTATCTGCCCATCGGCTGTAGGATAACTCTTATATATCTCACGTGCTTCCAAGACATTCTCATTCATACCTGATTGCCTCCACAGGCTGTAAGGAGGATGCCTTGTTAGCAGGGTAGAGGGAAGCCAGAAAACATATCGCCAAACTTCCTGCTGAAATACAGATGAAGTCCCATACCCGCATATTCATAGGCACGGCACTGATTATGTAAATATCAGCCGGAAGGGAGATCACTTTGAAATTCTGTTGGACCCAGCACAGCAAATATCCGATGATACACCCTGATGCTGTCCCCAAGATTCCGGCGACTAACCCTTGCCACATGAAAATTTTTCTTATGCTCTTAGAAGTAGCCCCCATAGCTTTCAGGATGCCGATCTCCCTGGTTTTCTCCATCACCATCATAACTAAGGTGCTAATTATGCTGAAGGCGGCCACCAGGATAATCAGACTCAACACGATGAAGCTCCCCCATTTTTCCAATTTCATCCAGTTGAACAAGTGTCTGTACATCTGCTCCCAGGTGAGGGTATAATAGGGGTAGCCCAGGGCCTTGTTGATCTGCCTCGTTACAGCGCCAACTTTATAAATATCGCCTAACTTGACTTCGATGCCGGTGACTGCATTTCCCGAACCGAGAAGGAGTTGGGCAGAGGGGATGGAGATACAGACTAAGGATGCGTCAAAGTCGTAAAGCCCGGTCTGGAAAATGCCGGTTACCGCAAATCTCCTCATCTTGGGAATACCCCACAGGGAGGTAAGAGTCGTACCTTTGGGACTGAGCAGGTAGATCTCATCTCCCAGGCTTACCTGAAGCCGGTCGGCTAAGGTGTTCCCGACAGCAATGCCCCCGCAATCTTTCTCCGGCACTGTCCCCAGTCTTAACTCTCCGTAGAGAAAGCTCTGGTTTATATCGGTCACCTTACTGGCCTTGGCGGGGTCAATCCCCTTTATTTTCACTCCCGCGGTGGAATGAGCCGATGCCGCCATTCCCTCCCAGTAAATGAAAGGAGCAGAAGCTGCAACATGGGGCAGCCCTCCGATATCTCTGGCGACTTTCTGGTAGTCTTCTATCCACTCACCATGGAATTTTAACACCCGCAGGTGGGCATCCATCCCTAACAGTTTACTGCGCACCTCCGTGGAGAAGCCGTTCATTAAAGAGAGCACAATGATTAAGGCAGTTACCCCTAAGGCGACCCCTCCAATGGAAATATAAGTGGTAGTGGAGATAAACCCGACTCTACATTTCGTCTTTAGATATCTTTTGGCAAGGAAGAACTCATAAGAGGCCACAAATTCCCCACAAATGATTACCACGGGTTTAGGGCTTTACAGAGGCATTTTCCAATTCGTTCTTTTAAAAGCTGCACAGGTCTGAACTCAAAGGTCAACCACTTGATAATAATATAGGGAGCTGCTGACAAAAAAGCAAGGGATTTTCCACCAGGATTCTGCCTTTCTTCTCTGAGAGTGTAATTCACTAACTCCACAAAGTTAGGAACCTTATGGTCAAGAAAATCTCTTGGGCAGCAACAAGGTTTCCTCTCAAGACTCGGGCCTCATCTGCGGGAATAGAATTACATCTCTGATGGAGGTCTGGTTGGTCAGTAACATCACTAACCTGTCTATCCCCAATCCCAATCCCCCTGTAGGCGGCATTCCATATTCGATCGCCCGGAGGAAATCATTGTCCACCGGAGGGATCTCATCGTCTATCTGGCGGCTCTGAGCCTGCTGTTCTAACAGCTCTCGCTGCAGAAGCGGATCGTTAAGCTCAGAATAGGCATTTCCGAATTCACAGCCGGCCACAAAAGGCTCAAATCGCTCGATGTAGATTGGATTCTCCCGGTCTGATTTGCATAATGGGGTAGTCTCCCGGGGATGGCCGATGATGAACGTAGGCTGGATGAGCTTTTCCTCCACCAGTCCCTCAAACAGTGCATTGATGATAAGCCCCCTGGCAGGTTCTCCTTTTACCTCTAAGTGACGGGCCCGGAGGAGGCTGAGCAGTTGTTCATCGCTCATCGTTTCCACATCTATATCAGCGTACTGTTTCAGGGCATCTACCATCCTTAGCCTTCTCCACGGCCTGCTCAGGTCGATCTCCCCACCCTGATACTGAATTTGGGTTCTACCACAAATCTCGCAGGCGGTCCTTTCAAATATCTCTTCGGTCAGCTCCATCATATCATTGTAGTCAGCATAGGCCTGATAGACCTCTAACATAGTGAACTCGGGATAATGAGTGCGATCTATGCCTTCATTGCGGAAATTCTTGCTTATCTCGTAGACCTTTTCCATCCCCCCGATGACGAGCCGCTTCAAATACAGCTCCGGGCTAATCTTAAGGTAAAGGGATATATCCAGGGCGTGGTGATTGGTCCGGAAAGGTCGAGCATAAGCTCCTCCGTAGGTAGACTGTAGTACTGGAGTTTCCACCTCTAAGAAGCCCTGTTCGTCGAGGAGTCTGCGAATAGTGGAGATGATGCGGAATCGGCACTGGAAAAGCTCTTTCACCTCAGGATTGACTATCAGATCGATGTATCTCTGGCGATAGCGCTGCTCCTTGCCGCTGAACTGGTCGTAGATGGTCTTCTTGCCCTCCTCGTCTTTTTCCTTCACGATAGGAAGCTGGCGGATGGCCTTGCAGAGAAGCTCTATCTGGCTGGCAGCGACGGTGATCTCGTCGGTCTTTGTCCGGAAGACCTTTCCCACAACGCCGAGGAAGTCACCGATATCCAGAAGCTTAAATATGGCAAACGCCTCTCCCAGGGTGTCCTGACGCACATATATCTGGATTCTGCCCGCGGGATCCTGCAGATGGGCAAAGCCTGCCTTCCCGTGCTGGCGGATGGACATCACTCTGCCAGCGATCGCCACCTGTTGCCCGGAGGACTCCAGCCTCTGGAAATCCTCCCTGATCTGCCGGGAGAGGTGGGTACGACAGAAACGATAAGGATATGGATTTACCCCTTCATCCCTGAGTTTGCTGAGTTTTTCCAGTCTCCTTCTTATCAGTTCATCCTGAAAATCTGGAGGGCTAAGCGGACACAAGGTTACCTCCTCTATAATAAAATATCGGCATCTTATTGACTTTTACTCAGCGAAATATAACATACCTGGCAGTTGAAGTCAAACAAAAAAGCTATCCTACAAGTGGATAGCTATTTTTAAAAACTCTGCCCGGGTGATAAATTACCCGGTTCGTCTTTCCTGCTGCGGCTGTTTTCTCGAACCGTGTGCTTTAGCTCACGGTTCTCTTTGGCAAGCCTTAACCCTTCAAGGAACTATGCCTACTCTAAAAGCTTGCCCACTTGCTGAGAGTGCAAACGCTTGATCTACTTCCTGCAAATTGAAGCGATGCGTGATTAATCTATTAAAAGGATGTTTATTATGGGTTCTGATAACAAAATCTAATCCTTCTCCCAGATGGCGAACCTGGTAGTTATGAATCCCTTTTATAGTTATCGTCTTAGTGGTCACTACATAGCCATCAAGCATGAAGTTGGCCTTAGGGAAAACTGTGCCTATTAGCAGATATCTTCCGCCGACACGCAACATCTCTATCCCCTGAGAAATCACTCCAGGACTGCCTGAGACTTCGATAACTACATCAGCACCATACCCTCCGGTCAAATCTTTTACTAAGGAAAGGGTCTCCGTTGGGTTCGTTTGATTAACATTGATGACCTCGTCGGCACCAAATTCCTCAGCGAATTTCAGTCTCTGTTGGTCTATATCAAGAGCGATTATCTTTTCTGCACCTCTTTCCCGAAGCATCGCAACGGCATTAATCCCCAACATCCCTGCCCCCTGAACTACCACATTATCGCCCAGTTCAATCCCGATAGTCTCCAGACCATTGACTACAGTGGCCAAGGCACAATTAATAGGAGTAACCTCTTCATCCGAGAGCTCTTCAGGAATTTTGAAAATACCTGTCCCTGGTCTAATATAGATATATTCAGCCAGTCCACCATTCAAATAGGGAGGATTCTGACAACTTTCATGCCCATATTTGAACAGGTAAAGGCATTTCTGGGGAAGCTGTTTCATCTGACAGTAATAGCATTTTCCACAACTTGCCATTATGGTCCAGGTGATACGGTCACCTTTCGCCAATGGATTTCCCAACACATCTCTGTCGGCTCCTTCGCCGATTTCCTGAATTTCGCCGACAATCTCATGTCCCAGGATTATCGGCAAAGGAGCTTCTCTCTTTCCCTGCCAGGTGTGAAGGTCTGAACCACAGATAGTGGACATCCTCACTTTGACCAGAATTCCCTCTGGTTCAACCCTTGGCAGAGGAAATTCCTGGATTTCAAACGGTTTTCCTGCACCCAGAAAAACAGCTGCCTTCGCTTTCATTATGGCCTCCCCACTTCTTCAAATAGTCTCCAAAGATCTCCTCATCACTGGGGATGTATTCTTTAATGGGAACAGAAAGCACAGTGTAATTGAGGAAATGCCGCCAGTTAATATTGTCAGTGGTCATATTACCAGCCCAGGTGCCGCAGCCAAGCGTGTCTGTGAAGGGATTCCCACTAAACCAGCTTCCACTGTTTGCCGCACCGTGGGGCATATTGCAATTCACTCTCCCTACATTAGCCTTTATGGCAAGTTCCAGCTGGCGCTCTCTATTTTCGCTGTGAATTGAGGCGGAGTGACCCTCCCCTGAGAATTTGTGCATTTTCTTCATCCGTTCTACCATTTCGCTGAAGTCCGTCCATTTCCACACCGTCAACACCGGACATAGCTTCTCGCCTGAAAACCTATCTTCAGGACCCGGCGTTTGTCCAAGAACCATAATGAACCTTGTGTTTTGAGGCACATCGATCCCCGCCAACTCAGCGATATACAGTACAGATTTGCCCACCACATCCCTGTTCAGGGTTTTTCCATCAGGCCACATAGTTTTCCTCAACTGTTCCCGCTCTTCCGTATTGCACAAGTACCCACCTTCTGATTTCAATGCGGTTATCATTTCATCGTAGATGCTTGCCTCGATAGCCACTGCATTTTCTGAGGAACAGGAGGCAGAATTATTAGCGACTTTGGACTGCACAATCTTATGGGCTGCAGCGGGCAGATCGGCCGTTTCATCCACAATAGACACGACATTACCGGCTCCTACCGTATGGCAAGGCTTACCGGCCGCATAGACCACCTTCACCAGTGCGGCTCCACCGGTAGCTATGGCAAAGTCGCAATTCCTCATAAGTTCGGATGTCTTTTCTTTGCTGGTATGTTTAATACATTGCATCAAATCCACCGGCGCACCGACTTTCTTGAGTGCCTTTCTCCCGTACTCAACAGTAAGATATGAACATCCTTGGGTCCTCGGATGTGGTGAGACAATCATCGCGTTTCTTGTCTTCAAAATACCAAGACCGAGGGCACAAATTGTTGATTCAGGATTTGTGCAGGGAACCACATTGGCAATGACCCCCATAGGTTTGGCCAAAATCCTCAGCCCCTTCTTTTTGTCCTCTTCGACTACGCCGCATGTTTTCACACCGCGGAAATCCCACAGACTGCCTCGTGTCTTGCTTTTTACCTTGGCCAGCTTATCTTCGTAAACACCTATCCCAGATTCGTCCACCGCGAGCCTTGCCAAAGCCCTGGCAGTCTCATCTTTCTGCCACTCCCAGCCCACTGCACAGACCATCTCGTCGACTTTCTCCTGGGGCCAGAATTCAACTTCTTTAAAAGCCTTTCTTGCTTTACGATACATCTCCTGAATATTGTCCTGCATAATTCTATATAACCTCCATTTTTGTAGGTATGTTATCTTTCCTCCTGATTTGCTTTTATCTATTTCTGCTGGAATTCTTAATCTCTCCTACATTACCACATCTCCGACTGTGAAGATACTGTCGAAAAATGGCGTGTTAAATGGCAAGGAGGATATATGGTAGAGACGACCCGGCGGGTCGTCTCTACACTGAGGCCGGTTCACGCTTCTAAGATCTGAGTCAAATTCAGTTGGTTGCGGTCAAATGACCTGCGCGATTTCATTTTTTGACAGAATCTGTGAATTCCCTGCCTTTCATCAAAGAAATTCTGATAACTATTCAACCCTAAGTAGATCCAAAACGCTTTCTCTACCTGAGCGGAGGAATCTATTCGTCCTCAGATTGATCAGTGTAATGGTATGGCGCACGAGTTAAAGGTTCAACGAATTTTTCCTTAGGAAGATGTCTATCTGGAGGACCGTCATAATAATCAGGTTTTTGTAAAGCCAAATCAAGTGGCTGAATGATTTTTGATTTGGTTGAAGCCCTCCATCCTTTTTCTCTTGCTTTCTCTTCAACACAATGAGCTACTATACTTACAGACCTGGCAATAGCACAGAAAGCTAAACATTCATCTGGATTGAATCCCATATCTACAAGTGTAGAGGATATAGCACCGGCCACATTCATATAAACTTTCCTGCCCCAATATTTTTCAGTGGCATTTTCTAATGCAACCACAAACTTTACATGATTTCCTGCTACGCCAAACCTTTCAGCCAACTCGATGATTCGTGGAGACCGTAAGTCACGAATATGTTGGGGATGATGCCATCCTGGTATCACTGTTCGTTTGCCAAAGACTCTTATAAACGCATCATCTTTTTCCTCGCTTCTGATTCCTTTAGCTAAATAATCAGCTGTTTGGTCTAAAGTCCAACCTTTTTCTTCCATCAATTTTATTGCTGTTATCCACGTCTGAGCAGCTTCATGTGCATCCACGTGAATATAACCGATGCTTAAGATGCCTCCAGCCAAAGCTGGCATAATATAACCTGCGCCAGACATAACCATTCTCGCTGAAACAGTAGAGGGAGACATCGCATGTTCAGCAAAACACACTAATAGAGCGTCGATCATTTTTGCAACATTTTTCTCTGGCAACTCTCCTTTCCATACCAAGTGAAGCATTTCAGCGAAACTCACATTGCCTGTTAGCTCGTTCACATCATAACCTCGCACGACTATCTTGTCACGAGTTTTGTGACTAATTGCTGAACGCCAATGGAACGGTTCTCTCTCTTTCTTGCCTGTCATAGTTGCCTCCCAAATTCTTCGAGTTCTTTGCGGTGAAGATCGGCTTTGAGTACTTTTCACCATTGAGTGAATGTTTGCTCGATGAAGTGACTGTTTCTTCAGTTCGCACAAGGTTCATTTCCCGACCCTGCTAAGTGCAAAGCATCTGTTTGTGCCCGCACGCAGACAGGAACGAACACGGTCGAGCCACAAGCTCTATGTTAGCTGGATATTTTGACGGCAACCTGCAAAAACATCAGACTGGCTTTGCGCCACCCCCCAGGATAGAAAGCAATAACGCACCGATCAGCGCTTGAATGATCCAGCCGATCACACAGACCCCTACGGCTCGCGATGTGCTCCTATAATCAAGAGCTTGCCTGACCGCAATCACCATTGCCACAAACATCCAAATTGAGGCCACTAAGAAAACCACCCCTCTGAGTCCTGGGATAATGCCCAACACTCGAATCAGACCGGGGGAGCTCGAAAAGCCAATAGTGCGCAACAATTCGCCGGGATTTGCTTCGGTCTGCGGTTCAGGGAGGAGTTTTGTACCAATGAGGTAAGTGAGATAGGCCCAGATACACCATCCGAATAGGGCAGCAATCGTGCCTATCAAAATCCCGCCAAACCCTCCTTTTGCAATGCCTCCTACTCCAGCCGCCACACTGGAGAGAACAACAACCCCCACGGCTTGACCCATTGCCCCCCTGTCGGCCTCAACCTCTTCATACAGATGAACATCTAACTTAGCAGCGCGAATAATACGATCCTTAAAATTAGTCATTGTATCCTCCTGAGGTTATCCAACATTTCAAGAAATGATGTTCCCTTCAAACTGACCGTCAAAATCTCAGGCACCGTGTCGTATGCTGTTGTGGGCTTGAATTTTCTCTGCCAACGACACCTCTTTACTTTTCATCCACAGCCTCTAAAACCTCGTTGTAAACCTTTGCTGATAGATGAAAGCCTGTACTACACAACTGATCTAAGTGAACTTTGAGCGAGTGGATTCTTCCTTGCTGTTTGGCTTTGATAAGCACACCGAGTGAACCACTTTTTAGGAGGCCATAAAGCTCAGCAATCCTTCGGGCATCGCTTTACTCGCCACTTTGAGCATAAGCCACATCCTCCGATAAGTCTTCGCTTGTATAATGCCGGTTGATTCCACGTGAAGCTAACTCACTCAAAAATTCCCGCTTAGTCAGTCCGGCCATCTGACGAGCTTTGCCCATTGATAATGCCCATCGAGCATACAACACAAAAGCCAATTCCTTCGTAAGCTCTTTTTTCACTTCAGGTAATGGGATCTTCATTGATGCTACTATCTCATCTTTAACTTCAAGTTGAACCGACATAATCATCGCCTCCCTTCTGACTAATATTTTTAAGCCTATGGACCTTTTCTTAGAGCTCACAATTGCAGATAACGTCAAGAAAGATTGGCGCTGTCGCTGCAAAGAAAATATCCGTTTGTCGCACGATGGTGGGCGATGGCATCAATCTTTCAAAAGAATGACAGAACCAATCCATGGCTGATACAAGCCCCAAGGCTTGAAAGGACCTTACCTGCACCTCCGCTGGCAAAGAAAGAGGCAATCGGGGGCGAAGCCCGGCCACAGGTGTTAGATGAGACCGACCCAGTTTTTGTCACTAAGCAATGGCCATATCAAATTCCGCGAGAGGAAATGAAATAGTCTTTTGAATGTGTTCGCCTTGTTGGGCGATCCTCTCAAGACGTTTATAAACGGGGGCGTCAAAATACTGCTCGCCGCACTTATTGCACACCCAAGCAGGCACGTTTTCGATATAAAACGTCTGCGCTTTGTAACGGAACCGTGCCAAGACACGCCGTTGCTCCATTTCCCCCCCACAAAACTCACATCTATCACCCTTCATCGTATCTACCTCTCTATTATTCCTCGTCAACATAGGCTGTGATAATCAGCAATACGCCTGACAACAAAAAGCGACACACAACATACGCAGGGCGGTAATCAACGGTATCGCCGAGCACCTCATACCGGGTGCCACGTGGGTCGTGGGTAAACGTTCGCCTGATCTCACCTGTGAGGATGATGTTCTCAATGTCAGCCGCCACCAGAAAATCATTTGCCATTTCGTCATTGGCATGTGAGCTAATGCGATACCGTTGCTGACGGATGGCCTCTCGCATACGTCGCAACACATCCATCTCATCATCCTCAAGGCTCAATTTGGATTAACAATTTCGGTGTAAAAAGTGAGAAGTGAAGTCTTTTACGTATGTTATCGGAAGTCACCTATTGCCATTTAACCCGGTCCACCTCGATCGGCTTGTTAGATCCTGGAATTGTGTGCTTAACTTCCTGCGCTTCTACTCGTTTCCTGTGAGTGCTGCCGCGAAAGTCCTATCTTCGACAATCGCTTTATGCAATCGCCATGGGGTGATTTGACGGTGTGACTCGTTTAGACTTCGAGCTTCCGCAAAGCCAGATTCTGTGAGGGAAACGGCGAATATGTCTTTAGGCCGATCCCTGTTCTCTTCACTCCAGAGTTGTAGAACTGGAACCCGCCTCCCCCCAAGACCCCGGATAGCGCGGAACTGTTCTGTAAAGGCCCAGATTTTGCCTTCTCGGACCAGACGCCGTAGTGTCAGCATGAAGCTTCTTCGTTTCCCCTCCTTGCTCGTAGCCAAGGCGAGATGACCGGGCGGTAACTCTATACCGCCTTCCCCGAATTCGTCAGGATGCCCGTATTCACGAAGCTCAGCCCAGTAGACCGTGTTTGCATAGATTTCAGCAACATAATGAACAAATCCTGAGGAGAACATGAAAATGGACTCCCGGAGGTCGCCATACCAATCTGCCACATTCCCGTCTCTACCGGACTCCAGGTCCCGCTGGGCCATAAAGAGAAGTATTCTTTCACACCAGGGCAGATGTTTGATCTTCTCAGAAGTAGACTGATATATGGTCCGGGTGTTCAATGACATACCTCTGTTCTTCAGCCTTGAGAGGGTCTAACGGACCGGAGGCTCTGCTGCCGCGTTGCGGACGTGGCCGCTACTCGCTATGGGGCCGCAAGTCGGCTTGGGTTCCTAACGATAACGAGCCGCTGCGCGGTCAGCAACAGCCGCTGGTTATGCCGTCTTCTGGTTTCTCTCCCTCCCTAGTCAGGAGACTCGGGGTGTACACACTCTTCCCAATTGAATGACGAGGTGCCGTTGGGATCGCGAACACCAACCCCGCAGTCGTAACAATTCTGACAGTTGAAGCGGGCAAGTTGCCTCCAACCCGTGCCAGTAACGCTGACGTACTCCTTATTGACGCTGGCAATCCCGCCCAACTTGTTGCAGTCGAAGTTCTCAGTCTGGAACTCTCGCTGTTCTTTTACCTTGTACCTCCGAGATTCGCGGATGTAGCGCTAGGTTATCCGTCCGTTCTCCTTGGCGATCCGATCGCTAGATCGGCCGCTCTGGCAATAAGCTGCCGCCCGGTTTTGCGGCAACAAAGCTTCGGTTTGTTTTGTTGAGTAAGGAAAAGTAAACACTACAGGTTAGCACAGATGCAGGGCGGTCAGCTTCATCGCCCTGTCGATCGAAATCAGGGATTGCTACTTGATGCGAAGCCTTTTCGTTAGTTCGCATGCGATGTCCTGAGCCGCCTGAGGGAGGTTCTTACGCATTGTCCTGTCGGCAATAGATCCCCGCTCTCCCCCCAACCGTTTTGCCAGGTGATTCCAGCAAGCAGGTCACCCGTGGCCGTGTCTGTGACACGAACGCTAGCGCTCTCGGGTCTGCCATCCGCCGCCATCACTGCTTTTGCAGTCAGAACAGCGTCAAGACCTTTCTCCCTGAGCACGGCATATCCCTCAATTGAAGTTACTTCGATTTCATCCATGCCTGCTCTACCTACGATAGTGGCCGTCTCATCGGCGTCAACCACATGTACACCCATATTGAAGAGTTCAAGGCCAATTGCATCGCCGAGGATGCCAGAACCGGGAACTATTGCAAGCCGCTGGATGGCCTTTGCAGCGACACCTGAACGCTGAGTGACCGACATCTTCGAGTAGGCACAACCAGCCAGAAGGAGCGCTACCATCGTGACGAGCAGCAAGGTATTCCTTCTCATTTGAGCACCTCCTTACGTAAACGACAGACTGTTTCATCGGTGTCTACGATGCATACGCCCGAGCTCAGCCGCCAACAATACGGGGCACAGAGCTATGAAAAACCACCACGCTGTTGCCGGTCGGATGCAGCGAGTTAGGCACTTTCATATTTTAGGCCAACTGAGACATGTTAGCTTATGCATCGTCTACCACGATTGAGATCGGTTTCACATTAGGTGGAACATAATATTGTTTGGATAAGCAACCGATCTTCTCTATTTCTTGCTGCGCATTGGGACGATTCCGACGTTTAACATTCGCAATGCATTTTTCTGGATTGTTTTCAAAATATTGCCATTCAATTGTGATGCCTGACACAGCATCTCGGACGATTTTTTCGAGCTCATCTCTGCGGAGAGATTTACAGAATTCGATATCCGCTATGACACAATTTCTGCCTTCTCGCAGAGAGCATATAAGGTCATTGTGATGCCGGCTATCTGTGAGTAGAGGTAAATGATTTATCGATTCCTTCATGTAGTCTTCGACAGAAAATGCGGAATATTCCCTGGCCAGGCACCGAACGAGATAAGATTTACCTGAGCCTGGTAAACCGACAACAACAATGAGCTTTGTCATGTTTGCCTCTTAGTGCCTAACGTGAAGCTCAGCGGCGCGGTATATCTGCTGTCCGCTGCAGCGAAAGTTAGGTGCATAACAACATCCTAATCCATATGTGTAAATGTACCTTTTGCTCTATCTATGAATGACAGCTTCCCCAATAGGGGTACTGACCACATCGGTGAGTACAAGCCATTTGTCGACCCGTTTCATCTCTTGTTTTAGGGTATAATGGACAATAAGGGGGAAATTGGGTCTCATCCAGTCTTACATTGAATCGACGCAAGATACTGATAATAATTAATATTACTGCTCAGCGCATAAAATCGCACAAATGTGGTTGGCACCCATACATGGGTACTATACCGCCGCCACGGACGGCGGCGGCAAGCGAGCGATATCCCCCTTTCGGACGAGATCCAGGCGACGTTGTGCCTGGTGATGCCCTCGATGGTGGTGTCACCGATGTTCTCGATCAATCCTGATGAGTTCGTTCCTTAAGCGCTCGTTGGGGGTTGGAAATATCCTAAGGTCTTTCTTCTTGTACTCGTCGTTGGGACATAGTCTTGCTTCTGGCTCAAGTATACGCGCAATCGCAACATTCGGCGCAACATTAACAATGAACAACTGAATCCATAGCCACTGCTCTTCCCTAAGATTATCATTGGGCGATTTTACTTCAATCCAACTCCATTCGTTAGTTTGGCGATCCCATGCGAACAGATCCGGCGCCCCCCCAGGATCACATCCTGCAAATCGAGTATATCGGCGAAACCAACGATCAAAAAGCTCAGGGTTTGCTTCCCAAAACTCTGTTAGAACTCGTATTTCACGCTTTCTCTCTGGTACAGGATTATTATAGATGTCCCACCTCTCAATCAGACTCTCCAACATTCCGAGACGAGCCCCCCTATTACCTTTCAAGTAAGACTCCAATCGTTGATCAGCTTCATTTAGAACTCGATGTAAATATGATTCCCCGTATCCATAATGACGAGCCCAACCCATAAAAGTCTCATCGCCGTTCATAGTCTCACCAATAACTGCAAGGCCTGCCTCATGAACCTGATCACCGTTCAAGACCTCATAGCCCAATTGTTCCAGAATCTGCCTAATCGCAGGCTCAACATTAAGTTCATTCCCATTAAACAGGGCCTTTACTCGGCCTCTTCTGCCTTTTGATCTCCTTAACTGCAGATAAACAGTAAATATAGGAAGAGTAAACGCCTTGTCAATTACGACATCAGGCATGTTTGGCTTGATTTGAAGCATCTTGTTTTGCACCAGAAAACTTGGAATCGCACCCAGCTTATGGGTCGCTTCCTGGTCAATACGATGCCGCCACTCCTTCTCCAAAAAGTCACGCTCCTGTGTTAGGATTTCATCGAATGGTTTTGGTGTGCCTCTATACTCCGACGCCGCATGAGCAGGGCAGTCGTAACTCCAGCAAGAGCCCCGAGAGGCGCTGTGAATAAAGGATAGCTCATCAACGTTTGGAGATATACCAGCAACAGGTTCCCTCTGGAATCAAAGGAAGAAACCAAATCCTCTCCCGTATCTGCGAATGCGTATGCAATCTGAAATGGATCCATAGTGTCCTTCTAAGATGAGTAGCTGCCATACGGGAGCTGCAACCAGTAAATCATGACTTACCTTCCAGATAGAGCCTTGGGATGCTGCAAATGAATTCTCCGACAGATAGGCTTTCTTTCTTCGCGGGTTCTTCGGCCATTTCCCACACTTCATCCCTATAAGAACATGCCGGCGCTCCTGGCCTAATAACGATTAAGCTCACCTGCAGGCGAGACGGCCTGTGAGGTGCAGCACCGAGTTAGGCCTCCGCTGTAGGAAACGTTTCTTTCTCGATTCTTTGGCCTCTCATCTTGTATTCGACACCGTGCCGAATCCAGCCTCTGGGAAGACAGTTTCTCCCGCCGTGGTTATGAATCAGAAGGAAGTCCTCGTCCAGCCGATGAGGTCGTGGTGTCCAGACGGTTACTGCAGAGTAGAGAACCGCACTGATCCGATCGTACTCGGAATTGCCGAACAAGAATGTACTAACCGGACTTCCGCTCTTCTTCCGAACACATGGCCGAAAGGGAAGACGCTGAAGGACCCTTCCGGTGTGTTGATCGACGACCTCGGTCTCACGTCCGACGGGGAGCACAGCACGGACGATTCGGGGCAACCCACCACCCAGATGTTGCATGGGAACCTTGAAATCGTTCACCGCGATTACATAGGGTTCACTCGGTTGTACCCGTCCTTTGCATAAGCGCTCTTGGTACTGCTTCCACTTCGTGTCCAAGCTCTCGGCGTAACGGAACACTATCTGATCGTCAGGTACGAAGAAGGGGCCAGATCCAGGTTCGGTGAGGCAATCTGGTCCAGTGCCTGCAGAAGACGTGACTGCTTCAATCCAGATTCTCCTGTTGTTCTCCGTTAGACAGATGTCGGGGCCGTAGGTCGAGCGATCTAGCTGATGGCCCTGGTCCATAAGAGCACACGCGAGGTACATTTCCCAGAACCTAGCCTGGAAATTGGCCGCGATTTCAGACACGAAGTTCTGGTCGGCATAGGGGCGGTACCTGGCCCAGAGATCCCTTACGAATTCCCGTTGGGGTTTATGTTCTGGCGTGTTTCTGAGAATCCGGTAGTCGTCATCAGTAGCATTTATCGAGGGATCAAACAAGTCCATTTCCAATCCCCTGTCTTGGCGCCCAACCCATAAACCCCGCAGTTAGGGATTCGACAAGCATCACCTTCCGTGAACCCGCGGCGGGTTCACGGAAAGGTGGATGTTCTTGTTGGGCGTCTTAGATATTTCGGCAGTCGCAGTTCCATCCGTTCGTCGAACAGAGGACCGACTACTCTTTCGCAAAAGGTCACATAGAGCTGGTAGTACCTGCGAGTCTGATCTGGCAGTTCATCAATGATCTGCTCTATCTTTGGGATCAACAAAGCAGCGGTGTCGACCTCGGGGTCTCCCTCCTGAATGCATTCTTGAAAATGCCCGATCATCGCACGGTTGTTCTCAATGACGGTTCCCAGACTGGATGAGTCACCGAAATGTAGAAGATATTGAAGAACATGGTTCACAACCGAGGTCACAACGAAAGACGAAGAGACCATCCTCGCGAGTTCGTGGCACTTTGCTTTAAACGAGGGGTAGTCAACTTTGTCAATACGTAGGTCACCGATTGTCCCCTTGTAGTCTGGCGGTGGATCACGAAATCGAGGGTTGATGACCATGTCCATTGTCCAACCGAGTATCTCATTTCGGTCCGCCGGGTCGAGAGCATCGAGCAAGTCAAATAAATGCTTGAGAGAATTGACTGCTGGCAGCTTCAGATACCGAATGTGGCTTGGATGCAGCAACGCCAGGAGTGGGAATTCCCCCAGAAGTCCATACTTCCGCAGGAGTTGAGCATGAATACTGGACAGTGAACGCAGTTTTGGGAGTTCCCAGTACTGAATCTTGAAGGGTGGTCGATTCGACTCCTCATA
>DAOVPH010000094.1 GCA_030629295.1 Candidatus Latescibacterota bacterium
AATCCTAACGGTTCTTCATCCCAAAGCCTACGGAAAACTTTTTGGCCTATACCATTGGGGTTACTGGGCATTACTGCTGATGTTCGGTTCAGCCTTAATCTATTTCCTCGTGAGCCTAGCCACCAACCCCCTCCCGGAAGAAAAACTCGACAGTATCCCCAGAAGCCTCATTTATCTCACGTTGTGAATCTTCAGGCTGGAAGAGATAATAGACACTGGTGGCATTGCCCTCGACCACTATTCTCTGTAATTGTTCATCTTCAAACTTTAGACTGATCTGCTGCCCGCTGATCTGGCTGACTTCCTCACCGTCTTTCTCAACCGTCTTCCCCGTAGCTTCCCCAGTGACGGTCACCTCGTTTATTACCCCCTCTTTGAGAGTTATCTCTATGGTGTCACCCTTCAGGGTCTGTTCTGCTCCCTCCGGCTGCAGTTGAACAACCTGAGGGTTGTTCTGAAGAATCAATTTCTCTTTGGGTTGCAGATGTATCATTTGCCCACAGACAGCGGTTATTCTCTTTTTGTTAAGCTGAACATCTTGCGTAGCAATCACTCTCTTCTCTTTGCTGCGAAGTTCCATCTGGCGGGCAGTGACGATGAGATTTTCGTCTTCCTGGTTTTCGATTTTAACAAATCTGGGGTGGTCAGTTATCACGGCCACTTCGGTCTCCAGATTATACTCGGCCTGGCCACCGGTCACCGTTATCTGTTCTGGCAGGTCAACCAACCGGACATTTCCCAGAGCGATTATTCGATTTTCGACCTCAAGATAAACTGCTCGGTCACTGTTCAGCCGCTGTCCTTTCCTCTGAACCAGAACCCGTCCGCTGGCAACAGCCTTTCTCTCTTCGACCCAGTAGGTGATGTAATCGGCCTCTATGCTCTTGGAGGTGTCGCTAACACAGACATTGCCGACAAGCTCTATTTTTTCCTCTGTCTTGTAGTATACTGCTTTCTCGGCACTAAGGGTCATATCCTCACAGGTGGCAGTAACATCGCCAGTATATTTCTTAATCAAGATCCCGTCCTGGAAGGAAACCTCTGTTTGATCAGCGAAGAAACTGACCTCTCTTTTCTCCTCGGCCCAGAGTGTGGGAAGAGTGGAAAGGAGAACCAAGATGCAGAGAACACCGCAGAGTCTATATCTCACCGAAGATCACTCCTTTATCGTTTCCAACCTTTGCTTTGAACGACCGGTGACCTGTTTCATACTCCAGCGTTTTAAGTCTGGATATGCCTCAAATCCTGTTCCGGTCTCTGTCATCTGCTCGGTAGAGATAGTAACCTCTCCCTCAGCTAAGACCTTACCGCGGCGATTGTCCCACATCAACTGTTCTGTGCGCAGTTGAGATCCTTCGTCGGATATCAGTACTACATTGCCTATTGCCTTTAAGTTGTTAGTCCGCTGGTCTATAGTACCCCTTGCTGCAGTCAGCACCGAGGAGTGAGAGCCATCCTGGTTGAAGAAATCAACCTTTAGTCCCTCGTCTATCTCCACAATCTGTTGGAATTTCG
This sequence comes from Candidatus Latescibacterota bacterium, assembly GCA_030629295.1. Lineage (GTDB taxonomy): Bacteria > Latescibacterota > MVCY01 > MVCY01 > MVCY01 > MVCY01. Next base: position 1,516 of record DAOVPH010000094.1, read on the forward strand.
TAAGGTGCTTGGCCTGGACAATGGCGGTAGTCCTTCCTGATTGAGAGAGGGTAATCTCAGAGTCCCAGGACTCCTGTTCGGGGAGGTTCTTACGCGAGCCGGAGGGCGCAGAGCTCTGCTCCACTTTTTCACAGCCGGCAAGGATGGGTAGAATTACTACAACGAGAAGTAAGCGTTTTCTCATAAAAGTCGCCTCTTTTGGCTAAGAGTATCCATGAACTGAAGTTCATGGTTCGTTTTTTTCCTTACGATGATTTTCTATCCTGAGCGGTACCAAAATACCGTGTCCCTTACGGCTAATCCAGAACAACCTCATCCTGATACCTGGGCATCGAAATCCGCCAGTTTGTTCTCTCCCTCAGGAAATCGCCGAAATACCGGCCGGCATTGGGCTCACAGTGGGTGACGAAGAGGTGTCTGGGAGGTTTATGTAATCCAGATACCCATTTGAAAAGCTCGTCTCTGTCTGCATGAGCTGAAAAACCATTTATCTGAACTACTTTTGCCCTGACCGGATACGTCTGTCCCAGTATCCTTATCTCTTTGGCGCCGTTAACGATGTGCCTTCCGAGCGTCCCGACCGCCTGATATCCTACGAAGAGTATCGTGCTCTCCGGTCGGGAGATGTTGTTCACTAAGTGGTGTTTTATCCTACCGCCGGTGCACATCCCGGAGCCTGCTATGATGGCGACCGTGCCGGTTATGTGATTTATCGCCTTTGATTCGTCAACGGTACGGGTCATGTTCAAACCGGGGAAGTCGAACGGTGACCTTCTCCGGCGGATAAGTTCGATCATCTCTTCATCGAACAGCCCGGGATGATGCTCAAATACCTCTGTGACGCTTATCGCCATCGGGCTGTCTATAAAGACCATCAGATGCGGTATGTGGTTATCGATCAGCAAGTTGTTCAGGTGATATAGGACTTCCTGCGACCGCTCAACGGCGAAGCTGGGGATGAGGATGTTTCCACCACCTTTTTGGGTGGAGTTTATGTTCTCGGCGAGCATCTCGTCTATCCCTCTCCGGTCCTTGTGCAGCCTATCGCCGTATGTGGACTCCATCAGGACATAGTCTGCCTGGTCAAACAGGGTCGGATCGCGCAGTATCGGTTTACCCCACCTGCCGATATCTCCGGAGAACAGGATCGTCCTTTCCTCGCCATTTCGGTTTAGTTTAAGTCGTATCATTGCCGAGCCAAGGATATGGCCTGCATCGTAGAAGGTTGCCTCAATCCCATCTCCTATCTGGGTCGGCTCCTCATATCCCACGGGCAAGAAGAGGGGAAGAGAAGCCCTGGCGTCGTCCGTGGTATAGAGCGGTATCTCGGGGTACCGTCCCTTTCTGCCTTCCCGTTCGTGTCTTTTCCGCTTGAACTCCGCATCCTCTTCCTGCAGGTGGGCAGAGTCTAAGAGTACAATCCGAGAGATATCCGATGTGGCAGCGGTACAGTAAATCCTGCCCCCGAACCCCTCTCGGGCCAACCTCGGCAGCAGGCCGCAATGGTCGAGATGAGCATGGGTTAACAGGACGGCGTCTATGGTGTCGGGTGGGACAGGGAACGGGTCCCAGTTTCTTCTCCTCAACTCCCGTTCCTGATAAAGTCCACAATCCACTAAAAGCCTGACGCTGTTGGCCTCCAGAAAATATCTGGAGCCGGTGACATTCTGGGCCGCGCCCAGAAAACTCAACTTCATCTGCATATTTGCTGCCCCTGTGATTTGATCGTCCTATCTGTTGTGAGATTCGGTCGCTGAAGGAGAACAGCTCAAAAGGTCTTTTTGACCACGAATCTCACTAATTGCCCGAATTGAATATTAGTGTCATTCGTGTGATAAGTGGTTTAACCAGTTGCGTACAGTCCAAGATTCCTTTACTCAGCGAGGCCGCACAGCTGTTCGACAAGTTCAGAAATGGCCTCCACCTTCTCAATCTGACCGACCTGGGAGATCTCATCAGAGATGCCGAGAATGAGCCTGGGAGCGAACATATCGATCACCCGGCGGGTGAATTCGAGCACCTCCTTTAGCGGCCGATTGGGAAGGAAGTCAATTGCCGGGAGCAGGTCAAGCACGCTCATCCTATCGCCGACAGCTTCTTTCATCTGTTCCAGAGTCATATCGCCCATCGGAGCTGGAGTCAGAGATTCTACCCCGTCCAGACGCGTCTCATGAAGAAATGGAAGCATCAACCGCGAGTTGCCATCCCAGTGAGTGTGAACGAAACGATCTTCAGCATGTAACCGATCCGCAATGTGCTGCCATCTCGGCAGCAAGTACTTTTTCAGAATGGGGGGAGGCGTAAACTCGTTGGTCGCATGGTCGCCGAGGTTGAAGATGCGGCACGGAAGCTTTAATGCCTCGTCTATCAGCCGGTCATCTCTGCGATCGCAGGCTTCCAGGTAAGTCTCCACCTCAGCAGGGTGGTCATGCAGCAAGTAATAGGTGTCAAGTAGTCCACACCAGTTTTTGATCAGTTCTGTAAACCCGGAGCTGGAAAGAAACACGGTGGGCTCAGCACGATGCCCCACCGCCTCTGCGGCTCTATGAAAGGTCTCGGGATTGGCTCGGAACTGCTGGCGGTTGACCAGATCGATCACTACGCGAAGATCGGGGATCGTCTTCACCGGGAAGTCCTCAATCCGGTGGTTCACGTGCCTGCCATCCTCCCAGATATCCCGATAGACCGTGCAGATCTCACCCACCGGAGTCCGAACTCTCATTACCGTGTGGTCAGGATGCTGCTCTTCAATTCGCACCAGGTCGTCGCGGATGTCAAATCGTTCTATCCCAGCAGATGCAGCGTAGCGGATAGAGCAGCCAAGGGCATCGTAGATCTCCAGGTTACTTATACCACGGAAGCGTTCGGGAAGCGTTCCCCGCTCCATGTGGTGACCAATCCAGGTCTCCAGACGCGGCTGCCAAAGCACACCCTCGGCAGTGCCTTCAAAAATGGCTATATTTAGTTCCCTTCGTGTCATATCAGCATCTTTCCGTTTGGCGACTTAATTGGAGATGAACCATTTATCTTAACTCCGCTGCGCCATTTTTGCTTTCTGCATGGCTATGATTGCCTCAATTATAAGCCATACCATAAGTATAAACACTATTATTGCGATAACAAAGAGCAGCTGGTTGTGAGTCTTGTGAAATGTTTGAATATTCATCAGCATTGCCCATCCAGTCATTATAACCATAAAAATCATTGGAATAAGAGTAAATACAAATCGTGCCTTCTTTTTAATAAGATATATCGTTGTAACAAGTAACGCAAGACCAGCAAGAAGCTGATTTACTGTTCCAAACAGTGGCCATAAGACTAAAGCTCCTTTTCCTCCAGGACTCGCTAAGGTAAGAAGCCATGCAGTAAGAACGCCCAAAAATGCTGCAATGAATTTATTGGTTAAAAATTTTAAACGAAGAGTTGATCCAATTTCCTGAATGATATAACGTTGCGCACGGGTTGCAGTATCGAGACTCGTCCCAGCAAAACTCACGATAAATACGCCCATTATTGTCGTCATAAGTGTCATCATAAATTTGCTCTGTCCAAATACACATGCTATCATATTGACAGAGCCAGTTACAAAGGCACCAATTTTTGCTCCCAACCCACTTGCAGTGGCCCAATCCCCATAAAGTGCATTCCAAGCCTCAACTCCACCGATTTTTCCGCCAATCGCAACTCCCACACCTGCGGCGACCGCTATTATCACGAGCAGCGCAAGTATGCCTTCAGCAATCATCCCACCATATCCTATCATTTGTGCGTCAGTTTCTTTGTCAACTTGTTTCGATGTTGTACCAGAACTAACGAGAGAATGGAACCCAGATATGGCTCCGCAAGCAATTGTTACAAATAAGATAGGCCAGAGTGGAGGTGCGCCCTTAGGATGCAGGTTAACTGCTGGGGCAACTATACTAAGATGGGCAGGTGCTTTTATTGTTGCAGCTATTATACCTACAATAAGGAGTATCATTACAACAATTAACTCGTGGGAATTTATAAAGTCACGAGGCTGCAACAAGGTTGTCACAGGCAGTGTAGATGCGATATAGATATAAATCATCATTATAGCGATCCATATCTGTAATGAATGTGTTCCAGGGATCTTAATTGGCAGAAATACTCCAATGACCACAGTTACATACATTAATATCAAAGCCAGCCATGACCATACAAGTAGATTTTTGCCCTTTTTGAAAACCATATAAGAGAGAAACATAGCAATGGGAATTTCCATCCATACGGGGAACACTGATGAAGGATACATATTGAACAGAATTCCCATAATCATAGCGAATATCGAAATAACGATCCATAGTTCAAAGAAACCAATAGCGGTGAATAGATATCTTGCCCGAGGTCCTATAATGGTAGCTGTGAGTTCAGCGATTGATTTCCCTTTGTTTCGCATAGAGATAACCAGTGCACTGAAATCGTGGACAGCCCCTGCCACGACTGCTCCTACTGCTATCCATAAAATAGCAGGGACCCAGCCCCACATAATTGCAATAGCAGGCCCAACTATTGGGCCTGTGCCCGCAATAGAAGTATAGTGGTGTCCCCACACAACCCATTTGTTCGTTGGTACGTAATCTGTCCCGTCCTCTAACTCGTGTGCAGGGGTGACAGTTTTATCGCTCAAGTTAAAGACTTTTTTGGCAATATAACTTCCATATATTTTGTAGCCCACTATAAACCACATAAAGACAATAACTGTTAAAAGAAGGCCCATAGGATTTCGCCTTTCGTTCTGCTGTTTTTTCTATCGCCAACTGAAATTCTTCTAATTTCTTGCAGCGCTTTTCCCTGAATGGGAAGGGCACCAGGACAATGTCTCGTTGCCTATAGATACTCATTCCAGAC
>DAOVPH010000107.1 GCA_030629295.1 Candidatus Latescibacterota bacterium
AAGGGTGAACTCGGCATGTTCGCCTGGAACAAGCTCTCCACGGAACGTTCCCCCCAAGAGCTTTCCCGCCCGGGCGATGACCGCACCAACTTTCGGCGCGATCTTGCCAGGCTCGCTTTTTGACTGTCGTGCGAGCGCTATTGCTCTCAGCATTAGCTCCCTATCCGTCTGCTTTGGTTGTTCTTCGCCAGGGCGCGCTACTTTGGCCATTGGCATGTGCTCTCCTGGGTTTTCACCCGCGGTTTCCTTGCGGCCCAACGAAAAAATCAGCTGCCTGACGAAGCGCCGAAAGGCGCGTAGTCAGGTCAGCTGGATTGGCTTGTTAGATTTCTTCTTTTTTGCCAATCACAGGTACTCCGACCACTGCGATGATTATTGCGGCAACACTTAACATTATTCCTGCGATTCCAAATAATTGTGATACAAGCGTTGAAAAATAACTTGTCTTCGACATATAATGATTAACTTTTTCTTCAGCTTTTATGACATCTATTTCATCGGCATATATTTGCGATTCCTGAGGTCTTACAATGGCAATGCGTCTAAGTGTAAGCTTACCATTCCAATACATTGCCGCATGATTGTAATGCGTGGCTTGAACCGATGCATACCAGCCAAGAGCGGCAGAGCAAACTCCAAGAATTAATAAGATAACGCAAATAAATCTTAAAAAATTATATATCTGTGATTTTTTCATCTTAATCTAACGGCGGCGAATAACCCGCCGAAACGATCAATTACAAATTATGATTAAAGTCTGGGTGACAAGATCCTCCCCACGCCCCCCAAAAGTGCCGCTGTTTCGGTCAGGTTCATTCGCTTGTTAGGTAGTTTGCATCTTTTTCTTCAATTCTTCATATGTCTCGCGGTTGTCAGCCCTCCCAGGATGTCTCCACGGAATGACCTGCAGTCCATAAACCTTTTCTGGCACTGGCCTGTCAAGGGGTTTCTCGGGATACACCTCTAATTCCAAGAGCCAGACTAATGTATCAAAGGTACCAGCAGCAATAATAATCTCAGGATCAATCAGTTCAATTTGTTCAAGCAAAAGATCCCTATCCCTGAAGGCAAAAGCATTAACGATGGACATGTCTGCTGTCGATCCCCCAGTGATTTTTTTGAGATTGATTGTGGCAATCGATCTGATGGAATCTTTCATCGCAGTCCAAGTATCAATTTCCTCAAATGGCGGAAAACCGTTTAGGATACCCGAAGCCCAACGAGCGACAGTGTGCCACATTTGGTACTTTGGACCTTTGCTCAACATAACTCTCAGATCGCCCTCAGGAAAATCGTTCACTTCCCTCATCACAAAAAGAATTCTTGGTTTCGAGTGTCGATAAGCGGTTACGTCAATTATTCCATCTCGACATATTCCTTTTGGATCAATGCCGAGCTTGACATAATGCTGACCCCACTTCGCCCAGATTTCTTCGTCAGTCATGCTTCGTTACTCCAAGGTGCATGCAAACTGCCTAACCCATAAACCCCGCAGTTAGGGGTTCGGGGCGGATCAGGCGCGGCGATAAGCCGTCGCCTGCATCCGGCTTGTTGGGCAGTGTCTTCAGTCAGGACATGCTCTCTGTATGCGCATCCTCCGCAGCAAGGGTCTGATGAGACCATGGATCTCCTGAAATGATCGATGATTTGATTGCGACTGCGCGATCTTGAGTGCCTCGTAGAATCGCTTCGCGTCAAGGAGCCTCACTGGAATTCCGCGCGCTGCGGCCAATTTCGCAGCTTCCTCTGCGCCTTGCTGAAAACTGGATGTGGTAACAAACACTCCTTCCGTGAGGCCGTTCAGAACCAGAGCACCTGCGAGCTCCCGGATCTGTGCTGCTTTGATGGAGTTCCTGTACCTCTTGACCTGCACCCCGATCGTCCTGTCGTCAGGACCGTCAAGAATGACGTCGATCCCACCGTCATCTGAGCGAGCAGTGACTCTCGCCTTATAGCCGAGGCCCGCGAATACTGAACCGACAGTGTCCTCAAAGAGCTGCCAGGCCATACTGAAACGGTCAGAATACTTCGCCGTCAGATAGGTCTGCACATCCTTAATTGGCGTGGACAGATCTGTCAGATCAAGTCTCTTGAGACAACCGGCGGCAGCCCCGATGACCTTGCGCTTCCTACCGTCCCGGATCAAGAGGATGTGGGAAGAAGCGAACCACCAGCCACAGCAAACACACTCGGAAACTCCGAAAGAGTAGTTCCTTTCTCTATGTCCGTAGGATGGGTCTTCGTACCACTCGCCGAGATCCATCTCTTCACCGCAGAAAATGCATCGGTAGTCCTGTGCATAGACATTATGCGCAGCACGAAGCCGCCGTATGTCCCCATATTCCTCGTCTCGCCACCGATCAGAAGGTTGCCGCAAGCACCCAAAACCAGGTGCTGCCCAGCCCTATGAAAAACGCTGCCCGTGAGCTTGCCCATAATTTTGGAGACCTCAAAAAGCTTATGCGGAAAAGGGGTCATCGTAGTCTGTTTTTGTAAGCAATAAAACACTTTTTAAAATAACACACAATATTTCCTATGTCAAGAAAAATCTTCAGCCAAGGGCCGTCTTTCTCAACTTATGACGGGTAAGCCAAGAAGAGTTAACTGATCGGCTGAGGAATGAGGAGATTGAGGAAAATGGCTTCAGTGTTGGGTTAGTGGTGTACATATATAGCAAAACAGCCTGAAGTTGGGAGGGTAGAATTGATCCGGCTGTCACTCCAGCGTCTGTTTGACCTTCGCCACCAGGCTGTCTCTGTTCTCATGAGTGACCGTCAACACAACCACATCCTTGCGACGGCGTATCTGATCCAGGAAGTTTTCTCGGCGGTTTTGAATGACACCCAGCACGGGCTTTGGGCTGTCCAGAGCTTGAAGTACCGCCTGGCGAAATTTCTTCGAGTAAAGCTCCATCCTGCCGATCTCATCGACCACGATAAGCTGGCTTTGAGCGATTGCCTCCTGGAGAGCAGGTACAGCCACTCGCTCAAATGATTCAACGTCAACTCCATATTTTCCCACCCGGAAGGGACTCCTACAGGTCAGATGAGCCAGGATACCCTCCTTTCCCGTAAAGGTTCTGATCTTGAATCCCCGCCGACGCCCGCCAGACCTGATCTCTTCGGTGTAAAATCCACCTACATCGGTGTCCATAACTTCCACTATCTTCCTTACTAAGGTGGTCTTGCCCACTCCTGGGTTTCCGGTAAGCAGGATGTTTGGGCCGCTCATCCTATTTCTCCCGGTTTCTAATCTCTTCTCCACAGGGAGTGATTCTAATCGAACCTAACTGAATCTCCTTGACCTCCGCTGGCGAGGCCAGAGGGGTAAGAACGGAAACCGCACCGGCCTGGAAACTGAACTGCTCTATGATTCCCAAGGCCAGCGTGTCGGAGTCGGCATTATTGAGTCCCACTAACAGGCCCTGGCAGCGTTCGTTACTCTCCAGAGAAGACCAGTCCAGCAGGCATCTGATAGTCTGGAGGGAGAACTGACGCAGCTTCGCCTCTTGGAAATACTGCTGAAACCTTTTCTCTCTTAAGGCCCGCCGCTGGTCTTCGGACTTCCTCTTGATTGCTGCCGGAACAGGAAGGCGGCGGATGCCTATCTCTCCCCTCTGGTGAGGGGAAAGCAAATGCTCGAGCTCTTCTTGACGATGCAGGGCAAGGATGTATTGCGGCTGGATCAGGTTTATCTTCTGCTGCTTCAGCCACTGCCCTTTTTCCCCTCTAATCAATCCGCAGGTATTCACCAACGTGATCGGGGCACCCCAAGCAGCGGATTTATCCACTAAATTCTTCACTGCGCTTACGGTGGCGGACAGGTGGCCAACGGGCGATGTAGCGCCGATAAAGCGCATAGACACCAGTTTCAGTTCTCCGGAAGGCTGGCAGTGGCCCAGACTAACCACCACCGGCGGCCCTAACAGTGACTGCCCCAGGTCCGCATCAATTACTGCCAGCTTCTTGTTGCTCCACCGTCTGGCCAGAAAGCTGGCTAATGTGCTTTTGCCAGTGTCGACATCGCCCAAAATCAAGATCTTGCCTGCAGTTATCTCGGTCGCAACCTTCTTCCATTCCTCCGGAATCTGCAGTTTAACTCTCTCCTGTTGCATCTCCCTTGCCTATTCAGTCCAAACCAGAACCGGGCGCTTGTGCAGCTCCGGAATTGCCCGTTCAGGGGTTTATGAAACTGCTAACGAGTTGACTTTCCCTGTAACTTAGGTCCCAGCGTTGACAAAAAGTCCTTGACACCACAATAAGATAATATTATGTTGAGCTTAATGCCACCCCAAAATTCATCTGTACAACTGAAAGATGCCATTATATCCTCTGTATAAGGACTTTGTCAAATTTCTCAACACACTGCCCCGAAAAGAAGACCCCTGGGAGAGTTACCAGAGATATTATCTTCAGCCTCACCGGGACTTCCTTTTGGCCTATTGGAGCCACTTTAAGTGGATGGACCTCGAGCAGGTCAAACAGAGGGTGAGAAGGATCAGAAGGGGCGACTACTGCTGTCTGGAAACTCCGCCTGGCGGCCGGCCACCGGAGCAGATTGCCCAACAGACATTGAGACGCTGCCAGCAAATAGTTGTCACCCCAGCGGAGCCCGATCTTTACCTCTTTGTCGGTTTCTTCTCCGCCGACGCCTTTCTGATGCCATTCAAAGGGAAACCGGTAATCGGCGTGGGCTTGGAGAGATTCAAGGATCTTAGTTCCTTGGAGATCATGCTTGCTCACGAATACTGTCACTGGCTCCGCCGCTGCAAGATAGGCGACCGACCTCCTACACTGGGCAACAAGCTCTTGTCAGAGGGGCTGGCAGGAGTCTTTTCTCAACTTGCCTTTCCTGACCGACCAATGCACAAATACCTCTTCCTGTCACCCGAAAGGGTGAGCTGGTGTCGGGAAAATCTACCCGCCCTGTTAGAACTTGTGCAACCGGAACTTGATTCCGCCCGACTTACGGGTCTGTTTTTCAAGAAAGGCAACAGTGAGATTCCGCCGAGAACAGGGAATTATCTGGGCTACAGATTGATAACGGAATATATGACCAGATGCGGGAGACAGAACATTGAGGAACTTATCCAAACAGAAAACATTAGGGATTTACTCAGACAGACACCCGAGATGACGTGATGAAGGCAGACAAAAAAGATAGAAGGCATCCATTGCTCACGATAGACATCATCATAGAATATGGCAATGGAATCGTGCTGGTTCAAAGGAAAAATCCACCTTACGGTTGGGCCATCCCTGGCGGATTTGTAGACTACGGCGAGACAGTAGAAGAGGCAGCAGAGAGGGAGACGAGAGAGGAAACATCATTGGAATTGGAAGAGCTCACCCAGTTTCATGTCTACTCTGATTCTAACCGTGACCCTCGTGGACATACTATCTCCGTAGTTTTCACTGCAAAGGGGAGAGGAACCCCGGCGGCTGGCGACGACGCAAAACAGGTGAGGGTGTTCAGAGAAGAGGGGCTGCCAGAAGAGATAGCATTTGATCACCGTCAGATTCTGAACGACTTTTTCGCAGCTAAAGGGGGAATACAAGAATGATCTGTCCCCGCTGTAGAGCCCTAATGGTAGAGAAGAAAAGGAGCTTCCACAAGAAGCGCAAGTGGATTTGCCCTCACTGTAAACGAATACTGATGCAGACTCCCAGCCAAAAGAAAGAGAAGTCCGCTGAAGTTAACCTGCCCTGATCCTGATATTGGTTGGGCAACCACGGAGGGTTGCCCCTACGGAGACCCGTACGAACGCTAATTTTGCAAGATTGTTACCCACCAGCAAATAGC
>DAOVPH010000137.1 GCA_030629295.1 Candidatus Latescibacterota bacterium
CTATCTGCTAATATTTCAGGCAGCCCGGCAGCCCGGATAGCTGCCTGGGCCTCTGATATGTCATACTCTACTCGCTGTATTCTTACTTCAGAGGTCTCAGTGTCTAACAGGGCAAAACAAGCCCTGGGGTCACGGTCACGAGGTTGCCCTATGCTGCCAGTATTTATGATATACCTTGAGTCAGAGAGTATCTGTATTCGATCAGAGAAATCCCACTGAAGTCCCCCTGGTCCCTGGATGAAGGTCATAGGCCGATGAGAATGGGCAACGAAACATATACTGCTTTCAAAATAGCTAAACGCAGTTAGTGCATCGTAGGGAGAGAGGATATAGTCCCACAGTTCTGGCCTTTGGGGTGTAGCGTGAACCAAATTAGAGGCACCTATCTTCAACCAAAGAGGCAGGGCTTTCAGGTACTGTTTGTTCTCCTCTGATAGGTGTCTGGCTGTCCAGCGAACAGCTTCACTCGCATGAGGGTTAAAGTTGGAGATATCGGTCAGCCCCACGGCAGCGTAGTCGTGATTTCCCGCTACCGTCTTATCTGTTAGGTTACGAACCAAGTGTACACATTCATTAGGATTAGCCCCATAACCAACAATATCGCCCAAACAGAGGTATTGGTCAATCTGACAGTCTTCCAGTGCCTTCAGAACCGCTCTCAGTGCCTGCACGTTTCCGTGGATGTCCGAGATCAGAGCATAGCGCATCCTGTTCAACCCAGCTTCAGAGTGAGAATTGGTTATTGGTTCACCAATCACCAGTGCCTTTCGGTGTTTTTCAGTGTTTAAATCTTTTCGAATTCAGATTTGATTATCCCTTCTCTCTTTGCGATAGCGTCCAGGATACCGTTCACAAACTTCGCTGCTTTTTCTCCACTGAAGGCTCGACTCAGTTCAATAGCCTCATTTAAGGAGACTTTTGGAGGAATTTCTTCCGCACCGAACAACTCAGCCAATGCTATGCGCAGCACAATTCTCTCTATGCGTCCGATGCGGGAAACCTTCCAATTCAGAGCAGCATTGGCTATCATCTCGTCGAAGCGCTGGTGATCATTTAAGACATTTCTGCAGAGTCTCAGGGCGAAATTTTGCAGCTGCTCTGGGAGATTTTCTCTCTGAGCCAGATCGGCAACAGCTAATTCAATAGGGTCACCGGAGCTTTCCACCCAGTAGAGGGCTTGAAGTGCGACCTGTCTGGCTGTTCTTCTATTTGCCATTCTCTCCTGTGGTCAGATTTTACTAACCAGATCCGCCATCTCAATTGCCCCCAGAGCAGCATCCCAGCCCTTGTTGCCCGCTTTTGTACCTGCTCTCTCGATGGCCTGCTCGATGGTATCAGTAGTTAAGATGCCAAAGGCGATGGGCATCCCGGTCTCCAGAGAGACTCTCGCCACCCCCTTGGAGACCTCCGAGGCGATATACTCGAAGTGGGGAGTAGCCCCTCGGATTACCGCTCCCAGACAGATCACCGCGTCATATTTTTCGCTCTGGGTAAGCCTTTTGGCCATCAGGGGTATCTCAAAGGCGCCGGGGACCCAGACGATGTCGATTCTCTCCTCATCACATTCGTGCCGCCTAAGGCAGTCCAGTGTCCCCTCCAACAACTTGGCCGAGATGAACTCATTGAATCTGCTTACCACAATGCCGAAGCTCTTGCCCCGAGCAGTGAGTTTCCCCTCATAAATATTTGGCATTTTTTTGACTCTCCTTTCTTATCAACTTTGCCCTACCGGAAAGGTTCACGGTACTCAGGTAAAGCAGGTTAAAGGATATGGCCCAATTTGTCTCTTTTTGTTTTCAAATACTCAATGTTTATCTTATTGGGAGCAATCTGGATTGGCACGCGCTCTACGATCTCGAGGGCATATCCAGCCAATCCGATCAGTTTTTTGGGGTTGTTAGTCAGCAGTCTGATTTTCTTTATTCCCAGGTCAACGAGGATTTGGGCACCGAGTCCGTAATCTCTGAGGTCAGGGGGGAAGCCGAGTTTTACATTGGCCTCTACGGTGTCGTAGCCTTCATCCTGAAGCTGGTAGGCGTGAATCTTATTGGCCAGACCGATTCCCCTGCCTTCCTGACGCATATAAATAAGTGCCCCCCTGCCTTCTCTTTCAATCATCATCAGGGATTTTTCTAGTTGTTCCCCACAATCACAGCGCTTAGAGTGGAAGACATCGCCGGTGAGACATTCGGAGTGGACTCTCACCAGAACGCTTTCCCCGGAGGCCACATCGCCTTTCACCAGTGCCAAGTGGTGATGTTCATCGATAGTGGTTTCGTAAAGATAGAGCTCGAAATCGCCGAACGCTGTGGGCAAGTTCGTTTTGACTACACATCGCACCAGTTTCTCGGTCCGGCGTCGGTATTCGATAAGATCTTTGATGGAGACCATCTTCAAGCCAAGTTCTCTTGCTATCTTACGCAGTTGTGGCACCCGGGCCATAGTGCCGTCGTCGGCCATAATCTCACACAGCACGCCTACAGGTTGAAATCCGGCTAATCGTGCCAGGTCCACTGTTGCCTCGGTGTGTCCGGCCCTTTTTAAGACTCCACCAGATTCTGCCCGCAAGGGGAACACATGCCCCGGCCGGGCAAAATCTTCTGGTCGGGCATTCGGGTCAATGAATTTTCGGATAGTGACCGCCCGGTCATGGGCAGATATCCCGGTAGTCGTTCCCTCAACAGCATCGATGGTGATGGTAAAGGGTGTGCCGTGGAGGGCGGTGTTTTTGGAGACCATCATCTCCAGGTTGAGTTTTTCCAGGCTCTCTTTAGTAGTAGGCAGACAGATCATGCCCCGGCCGAACTTGGCCATAAAATTAACAGCCTCGGGCGTGATCCTCTCAGCGGCCATGATGAAATCCCCCTCATTCTCGCGGTTTTCATCGTCCACCACGATGACCACCTTGCCTGCTCTGATATTCTCTATTGTCTTCTCAATTCTGTCGAAGTCCGGCATCTAACCCTCACCTCTTTGGTTCTCATACTCATAGGGGAAGCATCAAAATCCCACCTGCTGTAGCCACTGTTGAGTGATTTTGGGCTCAGTCTCGCTTTCTGCGAGTTTTGCTATATATTTGGCCAATATGTCGATTTCCAGGTTCACCATTGCGTCCGAAGGCTTTAAACGAATAGTGGTATTCTGCCAGGTGTAAGGAATGATGGAGACGGTGAACAGGGTGTCGGCGACAGAGACCACGGTGAGACTGATCCCGTCCACTGCGATGGAGCCTTTGGGGACGATATATTTTTCAAGTTCCTCGGTTGCCTTTATGGTAAGTACAGTGTTGCCCACCCGTTGTTGGCGACCTACAATCTCGCCCACTCCGTCTATATGTCCGGTAAGCAGATGACCGTCCAGCCGGTCAGAGAGCCGCAGGGCAGCCTCTAAATTGACCAGGCTACCGGGTTTCAGACTGCACAGGGTGGTCAACCGGAGCGTCTCGGCCACCGACTCAATGGCAAAGCACCCGTCGCTGAGATCCACTATTGTCTGGCAGGCGCCGTCGACGTTGATACTGTCGCCAGGGCTGGCGTCCTCAACTACCTTCTGAGCCTTTACTGTCAGCTTCTGGAACTGACCCCGACGCTCTACCCGCACCACCTCTCCTATCTCTTTGATTATCCCGGTGAACAATTTCTTATCCTCGCAGTATTCCTCGTTGTTTGAGAGGCTAATGTCAGATTAGATTGCAAATACCTTCCATCATTAGATTCCTTTGTCGTTGCGAGCGGAGCGAAGCAATCTCGTTGGTGATGTTTCCTGAGTTGCCCCCTGGGATTGCTTCGTCGCTCCACTCCTCGCAATGACACGGAAATATTACAAAATCAAGCTAAATAGCCGCTGTAGACAATGTCTTCTCCACACCGCCTTATTTGGATATCTCTCAGTGGCAAAGAGGCAGATATAAAGTCAATTCTCAGACCCTCAACAGCGGAGAGGCCTTCTCCCAGAATGCGAGGTGCGATGAAGGCAATCACCTTGTCCACCACTTTGGCTTTGAGCGCCGAAGCCGCAATATGGGCACCTCCCTCAATCAGGATGCTGCTAATCTGGTGGCTGCCTGCCTCTCTCGTGACTGCCTCGATGTTTACCCACCCCTCTGATGTAGAGGGAAGCTGCCATATTTCGGCTCCACAACCTCTGAGACAGTCCACCTTCTGTTGCTCTGCCTTTTGGGTGGTAGCAATAATCAACCTCTCACCTTGCAGTACCTTTGCCTGGGGAGGGAGTCGAAGTCGGGAATCCAACACTATTTTAAAGGGAGAGTGACCCTTCACCAGACGGACAGACAGGGTGGGGTCATCTTTGACAATTGTCTCTGCTCCCACCAGGACAGCATCTGTCCGCCTGCGAAGTCGGTGAGCATATCGGCGGGAAGCCTGGGAGCTTATCCAGCGGGAATCTCCCCTGCAAGTGGCAATCTTACCGTCCAAGGTCTGTGCCCACTTAAGGGTCACAAAGGGCAACCCCGTGGTGATGTATTTTAGATAGACCTCGTTTAATCTGCGGGCCTTCTGTTCCGATTTCCCCACATCCACCTCTATCCCCGTCTGGCGCAGTCGAGAGAGGCCTTTGCCCGAAACTAAGGGATTGGGATCTTCCATCGCACAGACCACTCTTTTGATTCCCCCTTTAGTGATAAGGTCAACGCAGGGAGGGGTTCTCCCGTGCTGGCAGCAGGGCTCGAGGTTGACA
>DAOVPH010000155.1 GCA_030629295.1 Candidatus Latescibacterota bacterium
AATTGACCGCCATCACATGTCCTTTGATGGGGTTACCTAACAGGGCAAGGTCGCCAATAAGGTCTGAAGTCTTGTGTCGGCAGAACTCATCTGGAAAACGGAGAGGCGTGCCGTTGACGATGCCGTTTTTGCCAAAGGAAACCGTCTCTTTCAGGTTGAACAACTTACGAAGATAGTCTAACTCGTTTTGATTCACGGGTTTATCAATAATGATCAGAGCATTGTCCAGGGTTCCTCCCTTGATCAGGCCCTGTTCTCGCAGCTTCTCCACTTCGCTGAGGAAACCGAAGGTGCGGGCTGGGGCATATTCGGTGACGAACTCGTCCTCTAAGGAGAACATTACCGTGTACTGCGCCCCGACAGTCGATCTTTTGGGATGGCTCATAAAGGTGATTCTGAATTCGTCTGAAGGAAGAACCATAAGTTCAATGCCTTTTTTCTTTACATCGTCATACCTGATCATCTCTTCGACTACTAAATAATCCTTGGGTGAGTCCTGTTCTACAATCCCCGCTTCAGTCAAAGCATCGACGAAGTGCAGAGCACTGCCGTCCCCCACCGGTGGTTCATTGGAATTGATCTCTACGATCGTATTGTCAATTCCCAGACCAACCAATGCTGCCAACAAGTGTTCCACGGTGTGAACCTTTACTCCATTGATGCCCAGGGTGGTACCTCTGGAGATGTCAGTGACATGCTCGATATCGGCTGGGATAACTGGGCGATCAGGAAGATCCATTCTGATAAACCGAATGCCCGTATTGATAAGCGCCGGCTTGAAAGTAACCGTCGTCTTGTTGCCGGTGTGCAGACCTATACCGGAACAGGATGCCTCCTTCTTAATTGTTTGCTGGTGCTTGAACATTAGTTCTCCTTTTTTGTTTGGTTGCTACCACAGAGAACACAGCGATTTATTAATTGCAATAAATTAGAAATCAATTCAGGGAAACCACGGCACAGAGACACGGAGGGAAATATTTTTTGTATAGATTTTTTCTTTATGTCTTCTCTGTAGCTCCGTGTCTCTGTGGTTCATTTTTTTCTTTTTGGGATTTTGGTCCAACCTCCTGGTTCATTAATCGCTCCCCTAACTGGCTAATTCGCTTCTCTTGCTCATGAATAGTTTTTAGAAGAGCAGGAAGCTTGCTCTGAGCGGCTTCTACTCTCTTGGTTGTCATATGAGAACGGGCAGGGTAACCGGAGACTGAAGCACCGGAGGGGATAGATTTTGTTACCCCAGCCCGGGCACCTACACTGGCTCGGTTTCCCACCTGAATGTGATCGACAAATCCCGCCTGCCCACCGATTTTGACATTGTTTCCTATGATTGTACTCCCAGAGATACCCACTTGGGCGGCAATGGCTGTATTTTTCCCTACAGTAACATTGTGAGCAACCTGAACTAAATTATCTATCTTAGTACCTTTTCCTATCCGAGTGGCGCCCATCGTGGCCCGGTCAATAGTTGCGTTGGCACCGATCTCCACATCGTCTTCGACTATAACCTTGCCCAATTGAGGAATTCGGCACAGTTTACCATCTTCCTCGATGAAGCCGAACCCATCGCTGCCAATCACTGCCCCCGAGTAAATTACCACATTTCGGCCGATCTCTGTCCCTTCGCGGAGGGTAACATTAGGGTGGATAAAACTTTTCTCACCTATCCGACAGCCGTCGCCAACGACTATATTGGCGCCCATAATTACCCCGTCTCCTATCTCCACCCGGTTGCCCACAACTGTATGGGGACCGATGGAGATCCCTTTTCCCAGTCTCGTCTCCTTCCCTATCAGTGCAGAAGGGTGAACACCTTGGGGAGACTGCAACTTCTGGGATTGGAAGAGACGAAGCACTTTGAGGAAGGCAGAAGAAGGATTGGACACTGTGATGCAGGCTGGGGCAACAGCTTGGGTCTGCTGGGAGACAATGACTGCCGAGGCCTTAGTTGACCTCAGGAACCTCTGGTATTTTCGCTGGATAACGAAGGCAATATCTCCCTCTCTGGCCTCCTCTACAGGCGCTACGCCTTTGATTACAACTTCACCATTGCCGTAAAGCTGCCCCTCCAGCATCTGGGCAATCTCGGCTGCCGTTACCTGCATTAGTCTATCCCTCTTGGTATGTTATCTTTCCTCTTTGTTCAACTCCTCCAGTACTTTTTCAGTAAGATCGTATTCTGGTTTAGCATAGACAATGGTCTGAGGGAAGGCGTCAAAGATGATGTCGTAGTCTTCCTCCTCCCCTATTTTCTCCAGGATAGTATTAATCTTGTTGTAGATAGGCTTTGACAACTCCTGGGTCTTTTGGGCCAGCTTTCCGGTTTCAGGAGAGAGGATGGTGTCAACAAAATTGCGATATTCTTCATACTTTACTTTGATCTCCTCTTCTTTTTCCCTCTCTGTTTCGGGGCTCAGGAGGAGTCTCTGCCGTTCCAATTCCTCCTGGAGCGTTCTTAACTCTTCTTCCTTGGCGGCAGCCTGCTTCTGCCAATCCGCCTTGAGCTCCTCCAGTTTCTTCTGCGCCTCACCATAATCCTTGGACTCAGCCAGGATTCTCCCAGAATCGATATAACCGATCTTCAAGTCCTTGGGGTGAGCTATTGTGCTAACCGCCAAAAGGCAAACAGCGGCAACGGTGATAATTACGGGGGTTCTCTTCCAGGACATAGACCTCTCCTTTCGTTAACTGCCAGTGACTGGTTAATTGTTGAGTGGTGACTGGTTAGATGACCGCCAGAGCATTTCCGGTAGAACCGGTTAAGATCAGGCAGCTTTCACTTAAAAACTGGTTCCGAACTGGAAATGAGTGTGCCACTTATCCGTCGGGTTATCAAAGCCGTAGGCGAAGTCGAACCCTACTGTGCCCATCATAGGCACTACTACCCGGACGCCCACCCCCACTGAACGTTTCAGGTTGAAAGGCTTGACCTCAGATGCCCATCTCCAGGCATTTCCCGCATCGGCAAACAGAAGGGCATAGAGCTGTTGGCGGGCAATGGGGATTTGCAGCTCAGCTGTGGAGGTGAACATTGCCCTTCCCCCTATCCGGACACCCTGTTGACGTGGTCCCACAGACCAATCGGAGTAGCCTCGGATCATCCCGTCGAGACTTGTCCCGCCCGGCTTAAATCTCTCACTGGGGGGAACCTGGTGGTCAGAGCCGAAAGCATCTACCACGCCCAGTTTGAACCTTAACAGAAAGGTTACATTCAATAGGGTGGGGAAATAGAAGTCAGATTCGAGCACCTGTTTATAGTAATTCTCATCCCCCCGAAGAGGACCACCGGCAAGGTCAAGAGTGTAGACGCACAGCGAACCCCGAGAGGGAAACTGGGGCATATCCCGGCTGTCCCTTAGATAGGTGAGTCCAATGCTGCTGTTCACTTCAGGCTTGTTCTCTTTCAACCCCAGGGGATTAGAGAAATCTTTAGAGAAGTCAAGATATTCCACTGATTCTAAGCGATATCTAAGGTATATTCGAGAGTAGTCATCCGGCCAGGTCAGTCTTCTGCCAATCCTTCCGTATCCACCCTCTCTTTTCTCGTCGAAGTGACTTTCCCATTTATCCTTTGTGCTGTAAATACTGAGAGTGGCAGCGGTAGGGGTACCGAAGAGCCAGGGTTCGGTGAAGGTAACCCTGAAGGTCTCTCTTCTGGCACCAAAGTCGCAATTGAGGCCCAGGCTTTGTCCATTACCGAAGAGATTAGGGATGTTGAATCCCACCGAGCCCACCAGCTTGTCTCGTTCACCATAACTCAAACCCGCCATAGCTTGGCCAGTTGACTTTTCCTCAACATTTATTATCAGGTCCACATCCCCGTTAGCAAGGGGTTTGACATCCGGCTCTATGTTCGCAAAGAAGTTAAGCTGGTAAACGTCTCTGATGCTCCTTTCCAAGGCACTGCGTCTGAAAACCTGCCCCGGCTTAATGGAGAGCTCTCTGCGGATCACCTTCTCTTTGGTTTTGGTATTTCCTACAAGGGTAATCTCCCTTATCTTTGAGATACTGCCCTCGTCGATTCGGAGGTGGATATTCACTTGGTTGTCAACCACCGGCTCGCTGG
>DAOVPH010000093.1 GCA_030629295.1 Candidatus Latescibacterota bacterium
AAGTCCTATGCCTTGAAGGTGCATAGTACCGAAAGTGAAGCCGATACCATCCGCCGGCGAGTTGCCAGAGAGCTCTACGAGGGCGCATTTTTGCCCTTACACCGGGAGGATTTTCTAAACCTGGTCGAGGCGATGGATAAGGTAGCCGATGTTGCAGAATCTTGCTGCGACTTTCTGATGTTGCAGAGGCCTGAAATACCCAAAGAATTTAGGCCGAATTTTGCAGAGATTACCAAGAACTCCGTTGATTGTTTCCAGCCTTTGATGCAGGCTTATGCCAGTTTGTACGAGGATTTTTCTACCACCCTGGAGCGTATACACCAGGTCAATCTGGAAGAAGAGGAGGTTGACCGGGAGGAATGGGAACTTGCCCGGATTATCTTTAAAAGCAACTTAGAGCTGGCACACAAAATGCTCTTGAGGGAATTAATTGAAAAGATAAGCACCATCTCCGATAAAGCTGAGGATGCCTCCGATGAATTAGAGATTTTACTAATAAAGCGCCGAATATAAGGTCAACGAACTCGCTTGCCGCGATATGAACCTCGTGGTTCGGCCTTTCTATTGTTCTTGTCGGCCTGTTTCAAAATAGTTCAGAATACGATGATTCTTATTCTATTGGTAACAAGCTGTTATGTGGGCTGGAATATCGGTGCGAATGACACTGCTAATTGCATAGGCACTTCGGTGGGCTCAGGGCTGCTGAGCTACAAGAAGGCGGTCTATTTAATAGCTGTTTTTGCTATACTGGGCGCCTTGTTGCAGGGCCAGCCAGTGATGAAAACCATTGGCAAAGGCGTGGTTACCGAGAGGCTACCTGACTTAGCCATTCTTGTGGCTATGCTCTCAGCAGGTGTCTTTGTCACTTTGGCCACCACACTGAAATTACCGGTATCTACCTCTCAGGCCATAGTTGGTGCTATCGCTGGGGTAGGCGTAGCAACCGGGGCTACGGTGGACTTCTCCAAAATTACGACCATTGTAGCCTGTTGGGTGATCTGTCCACTTTTGACCGCAGTGCTTTCGTTTACACTTTATCACCTCTCGTCTTTGCCTGCGCGGAAGCTCACAAACATCCGGCTCTGGAGCAGAATCCTGGGCTCACTGGTTGTACTCAGTGCCTGCTATATGGCGTTCTCCTTAGGGGCAAACCATGTGGGCACTGCTATGGGGTCTGTGGCAAATATCATTGGTTCAAGTCGGTGGTTGACTGTATTGGGTGGAGTAGCACTTGCCAGTGGCTTACTGAGCTACGGAAGGGGCGTGACCGAAACCGTAGCCAGAGGGATAACCCCGCTTGACCCTTTGAGCGCATTTGCCGCCCAGACCTCGGCGGCTATGACTGTGCACTTCTTCTCCATCCTGGGCATACCTGTTTCAACTTCACAGGCAATTGTCGGTGCAGTAGTTGGAGTGGGGCTTGTCAGAGGTATGAGGGCGGTTAGTAAGCGTAGACTTATGGATATAATTGTAGGCTGGATTGCTACACCAACTGTGGCGGGATTGGTCTCATTCTCTCTGTCTAAACTTCTGTTGTAGTGGCTTAATTGATCTTTCGATCCCCTCCAACGGACAACTGACAACGATCGACTAATACCACTTCGAATTTCCAATGGACAAAATAGTCATCAAAGGTGCTCGAGAGCACAACCTTAAGAACGTAGACTTGGAGATCCCTCGGGACAAACTGGTGGTGATCACCGGATTGTCGGGGTCAGGGAAGTCATCCCTGGCCTTCGACACCATTTACGCCGAGGGGCAGAGACGCTATGTAGAATCCCTCTCTGCCTACGCTCGGCAGTTTTTGTCCTTGATGGAGAAACCGGATGTCGACTACATCGAAGGACTCTCGCCGGCTATTTCCATCGAGCAGAGAAGGGCAGCGAGAAATCCCCGCTCTACCGTAGGGACGGTTACTGAAATCTACGACTACCTGCGATTGCTCTTTGCCCGCATCGGCGTGCCTCACTGCTGGAAATGCGGAAAGGTTATCTCTAAACAGACAGTACAGCAGATTGTAGACACTATTTTAAGACTTCCTGGGGCCACCAGGATTCAGGTGTTAGCCCCGTTAGTCAGAGGCAGAAAGGGTGAGTATCGGGAACTGTTTGAGCAAGTCAAGAGAGATGGTTATGTGCGGGTCAGGGTGGATGGACAGGTGCTGACCTTGGACTCGGAGATTAAACTGGAACGCTACAAAAAACACTGGATTGAAGTGGTAGTTGACCGGTTAGTGGTTGAACCTGAGATTGACAAGCGACTTACCGACTCCATAGAGACCGCCTTGTCCTCGAGTGAAGGGCTTGTCTTGGTAGATGTAGTGGGCAAAGAGGAGCTGCTTTTCTCGGAACATTTTGCCTGTCCAGACTGTGAAGTGAGCTACGAGGAGATAGAGCCGCGGATGTTCTCATTTAACAGTCCCTACGGCGCCTGCCCCGCCTGCGACGGCCTGGGAGTGAAGATGGAAGTTAACCCTGACTTGGTAGTGCCTGACCCCAATCTCTCCATCAACCAGGGTGCTATCGCCCCCTGGGGAGCTCCTGAGGAACGCTGGTTCTTTCATCGCCTGCGCAGAGCCGGCAGGACCTGTAGCATCGACTTTGACTTGACTTTCAACAAGTTGACCGAGAGGCAGAGGAGAGTGGTACTTTACGGAACCGAGGACGGCCAGTTCGAAGGGGTTATTCCCAATTTGCAGCGGCGGTACAGACAGACTGAATCCGACGGGGTAAGGGAGTGGATAGAGCGTTTTAT
This sequence comes from Candidatus Latescibacterota bacterium, assembly GCA_030629295.1. Lineage (GTDB taxonomy): Bacteria > Latescibacterota > MVCY01 > MVCY01 > MVCY01 > MVCY01. The sequence continues at coordinate 2,755 of DAOVPH010000093.1, forward strand.
GAGCACTTATACCTGCCCTCAGTGTCAGGGCAGCCGAATGAGACCAGAGAGTATGGCGGTGAAGATTCAGGACAAAAATATTGCTGAGATAACTGCCTTTTCAGTTAAAGAGGTTCGGGAATTTTTCTCGGTACTTAGACTTTCTTCTAAGGAGCTGACAATTGCTCATCAGATACTCAAAGAGATTAAAGACAGGTTAGGTTTCTTGATGAATGTAGGGTTAGACTACCTTACCTTGAATCGAGCCGCTGCTACCCTCTCTGGGGGAGAAGCGGAGAGGATAAAATTAGCTACGCAGATCGGCTCACAACTGGTTGGCGTTCTGTATATTCTGGACGAACCCAGTGTTGGACTTCATCAGCGGGATAACAAAAAACTATTAAAGACACTGTGTGCCCTGCGAGATCTGGGCAATACCATCCTTATTGTGGAGCATGATAAGGAGACCATTGAGACAGCAGACTATGTCATTGACCTGGGACCGAGGGCAGGGCTGCAAGGTGGTCAGGTAGTGGCCACTGGTAGCCCGGCCGAAATCTGCCGTAACGAATCTTCGCTGACTGGACAATATCTCTCCGGGAAAAAGCAGATTCCTGTCCCCTCCCGCAGGCACCAAGGAAACGGTAAGTGGCTCTCCATCCTTGGTGCCGAGGGGCACAATCTGAAATCAATAGATGTCCATATTCCTCTGGGGATTTTCACTTGTGTAACCGGTGTCTCCGGATCGGGAAAAAGCACTCTGGTGAACGAGACTCTTTACCGGGCATTAGCCCGGAGATTTTACAAGATCAAAGAGTCTCCCCACAAATTTAAGGGAATTGAGGGAGTTGAGGGGATTGATAAGGTGATTAATATCGATCAGTCCCCCATAGGCAGGACCCCCCGATCTAATCCCGCTACTTACACCGGGCTTTTCACCTACATTCGCGAGCTTTTCTCCCAGGTGCCAGAGGCCAAAGTGGCGGGATACAAACCAGGTCGTTTCAGTTTCAATGTAAGAGGGGGGAGATGCGAGGCCTGTCAAGGTGGCGGTGTCATCAGAATAGAGATGCATTTCCTCCCCGATGTCTATATTACCTGTGATGTGTGCAAGGGGAGAAGATACAATCGAGAGACCCTGAACATCCACTACAAGGGCAAAAACATTGCCGATGTGTTGGAGATGACTGTGGACGAGGCTCTGGAGTTTTTCGCTAACATCCCCCGTATCAAACGGAAGTTGAAGACGCTTTCAGATGTGGGGTTGGGGTATATCCATCTGGGACAACAAGCTACCACTCTGTCAGGGGGAGAGGCACAGAGGGTTAAACTTTCCACTGAGCTGTCAAAGATGGGCACCGGGAATACCCTGTACATTCTGGATGAACCCACTACTGGACTCCACTTTGAGGATGTCAAAATGCTGTTGGATGTCCTTAACAGATTGATAGATATGGGCAACACCGTGTTGGTTATCGAGCATAATATGGAGGTGATAAAAACCGCCGACTACATCATTGACCTGGGTCCCGAAGGTGGAGATGGAGGTGGATGGGTAATAGCTGCGGGAACTCCCGAGGAAGTAGCCCAGGTGGAGAAGTCCTACACCGGAGAGTTCTTACGAGAGTACCTGACACTAAACAGCGCCAGGAGCTGAGATTCCCAGAGTTTTGAGACCAATAACGATAGATCGTTTATCTTTTCATAAGGAAACAATACAGTTGCGTAAACCAGTAGTTGTCATAATCGGAAGGCCAAATGTGGGGAAGTCCTCGCTTTTCAATCGCATCATCGGGAAAAGGAAGGCGATTGTGGACGACATTCCCGGAGTGACCCGCGATCGGAACTTTGACCAGGCCCAGTGGAAGGGGCATCATTTTATCATAGTTGACACCGGGGGGTATCTGCCTCAGAGCTCCAAAAAAATGGAAGCCTTGGTTAAAGAACAAGTGGAAGTAGCAACCCAGGAGGCGGACCTGCTCCTTTTTTTGGTAGATGCCTCCACTGGGGTATTAGGCTTGGATTTGGAGATTGTGGAGATCATTCGAAAATCGGAAAAAAAAAGACTGCTGGTGGTCAACAAAGTTGACACCGAACACCAGGAAGATCAGGTACCACAATTTTACCGCTTTGGTTTGGGAGACCCTATCCCTGTCTCGGCAACTACCGGAAGAAATTGCGGGGAGCTCTTAGATCTTATTGCCCGAGAGTTACCCCGTCAGGACAGAGAAGAACAGGAACCAGAGGCGCTTAGGATTGCGATAGTAGGACGGCCCAATGTGGGGAAATCCTCCTTTGTAAATGCTCTGTTGGGAGAGGAAAGACTTATTATCGATGAACAGCCTGGCACTACCAGAGATTCTACCGACACAATATTTTCCTATCAGGACCAAAAGGTGGTTTTGATTGACACCGCAGGTCTACGCCGACGGAGCAAAATTAAGGATCGAATCGAATTTTACTGCACCTTAAGGACGATTGGCAGTCTCCAGAGGTGCAATGTGGCAATATTGTTAATCGACGCGGTCGAAGGTTTGACCTCTCAGGATATAAAGATCCTCCAGCAGGCAATTAGGTTTGGAAAAGGAGTTGTTCTGGCGGTAAACAAGTGGGACTTGTTGGAGAAAGATTCTCATACTGCAGGACAGATCACTCAATACATCCAAAGGAAGATTGCCTTGTTAAGATATACTCCGGTAATTTTCACCTCTGCTTTGACCTGCCAGCGCATCCATAAGAGCATAACCTTGGCCCTTGAGGTTTATCAAAATTGGAACAGGAAGATATCCACTTCCCAGCTCAACCGGGTTCTGCAAGAGTTGAAGAAAATGGGGTTGTCTCAGCACAAGGATTTCAAGCTCTTTTATGTCACTCAGACCTCTGTCCAACCTCCAGGGTTTCTCTTCTTTGTTAGCAGGCCTGACCTTATTAAGGAAAACTACAGACGGTATCTGGAAAATAAGCTTCGCAGAGAGTTTGATTTCACTGGAACTCCCATAAGATTGGCCTTTAGACGGAAATAATCCCCATAAGGTCAGAGAGCAGTAGGGACAGAACAATGTTCTGTCCCTACCAGATTCCAGGAGAAAATGTGATCCTCAAAAAATCCATAATCCTTTTTTGCCTTGCCCTTTCTGCCAGCGGCTGTTTCTTCCCTGCTTTGGTGGGGCGTGCTCCCTCTGCGGTTCATCAGCCAGATCCGGAGGCGATGGATCATTTCATCTCAGCGAAAATCCTGGAACTGCAGAGAGATTACCAGGGAACAGTGGCTGAGTTGGAAAGAGCACTGGCATACGATCCTCGCTCGGCAGCTATCTGCCAGGAACTGGCCAATGGCTACTTTGCTTTGGGTGATAGACAGAAAACTATGTACTTTACCCAGCGGGCTATCCAGCTTGACCCCGACTGGGCAGAGCCGCACCGATTACTCTCTCTGCTGTTTCAATTGGAGGAGAAATTGAAAGAGGCGGCTAAAGAATTGGAGGCAGTGGTTAAGTTAGCCCCCGGTGACCTACAGGCGATCTATAGCCTGGCAGACATCTATCTAAAACAGGATAATCCCCGTAAAGCCACAAAGTTACTCAAAAAAGAGATCGGACACAACCGGGGCCTTCCTGAGGTTCAGTTCAAATTGGCTCGAATCTATGCGGGATTGGGCAAAAGAGAGATAGCCCGGGCTTATTATCGTCAAATCCTGGCAAAAATCCCCGATTCTGA
>DAOVPH010000028.1 GCA_030629295.1 Candidatus Latescibacterota bacterium
AAATCCAGATATGCGCAGCCCAGTTCGGCAAATTGGTGCGCTTGGGGGAACGGGACTGCGACATCCAGGGGAAGCACAAGAAGCTGGTGGAAGAGTCGCTCTCACCAGCCGTCAATGAAGAACTGCGTCAGAAGATGGGTAAGGCAGCCATCAACGGGGCCGAAAGCATCGGCTATCAGAGCGCTGGCACGGTGGAATTCTTGCTTACCCCTGATAGAGAATTTTATTTTATGGAGATGAACACCCGAATCCAGGTGGAGCACCCCGTGACTGAGATGGTAGTCGGCATTGACTTAGTGAAAGAGCAGATTAGACTCGCCGCCGGAGAAAAGATAAGATGGGAGCAGAAGCAGATAAAATTGTCCGGCCACGCCATCGAATGCCGCATCAACGCCGAAGACCCGGAGAGAGATTTTGCCCCCTGCCCTGGAACCGTCTCCGGTCTGCACATCCCTGGAGGCCCCGAAGTGAGAATCGACACCTACCTGTACGTCCCCTACCGAATCCCTCCCTTTTACGACTCCCTCCTGGCTAAGGTAATCACCCACGGGGAAACCCGCGAAGAGGCAATAAACAGGATGCAACGGGTTCTGGAAGAGGTGATTATCGAAGGTGTGCCCACTACCATTCCCCTACACCAAAAAATTATGAAAGACCCCAATTTCAGAAAAGGCTGGGTGGATACTACTTACATCGAGACTATGACCGAGATGGCCAAACAAGAGGCCGCTTAAGATGCTACTTGCAGTGGATATCGGCAATTCCAGTATATCTGTTGGCCTGTTTTCAGAAAACACCATCGTTCACTATTTTCGCCTGCCTGCGGATCTTCGAAAGACCCCGGAGGAATACAGAGACTTGCTCACTGAGCAACTGGACACAAAGGGAATTGCCCTGGAGAAGATTGACGATACGGCTATTGCTTCGGTCGTGGAACAACTCTCTTCGACTCTCCAGCGGGTTTCTCACTTACTGTGGAGAAGGGACCCGCTGGTCATCAGTTATCAGGACATCCCGGAGTTAAAGATCCGCTATGACAAGCCGGAAACCGTGGGGATTGACAGACTGCTGGCGGCCTTGGCTGGGTACAAGACCTACGGTGCACCGTTGATTGTGGCGGATATCGGGACGGCGGTGACCATAGATGTCCTCTCCTCTGAGGGCGAGTTCTTGGGTGGGATTATCTCTCCCGGACCGCGGATTTGCGCCGAAGCGCTGGCTGAAAAGACCACCCTGCTGCCCCAAGTGGAGCTTCGACCTCCCTCCGAGTTAATCGGCAGAAGCACCCAGGAGGCTATCAAGTCAGGTATTGTCTACGGAACGGCGGAATTGCTGGATGGTCTGGTGAGAAGGATAAGGGAGCAAATAAAGATTCCGGCTAAGGTGGTTGCCACAGGAGGATTTGCAGATTTAGTCTCCTCAGAGTCAAAAACTATAGCGATCGTAGAACCACACCTGGTGCTCAAAGGGATTCAAATGACCTACAACTACTTAAAAACGAGCGACTGACCCACATACTGCCCAAAACTGCGATAATTGTGGGGCGGCTTGTGAACCGCCCCTGTTTTTTGTTCAATATCCTGAAGTACCCCTGTTCCTCAGCACTTCACAGTTTAGAGCTATAACCATTGTTGCCAGAGGCGAAAACAGAAGAAAATGAACGAATATTCGCAAAAAACCGATCTTGGGGGTGATATTTCCCCTGCAATCAGGTTGTGCGGACTTGCAAATTTTTGAGAAAGTGTATTCTTTTTAGCACTCTTTCAGAAAGAGTGCTAACCGTTATGAAGTACGCTCCTGATTATGATAATCTTGTGGGAGTTTGAGGTTGTCGATTTCTTGATCTTCGAGTGCATGGTTAAAATATCGAGCGAAACAAAATGAATCGAAACTAGAAAGGAGGTGAACTGAATGAAGGTAACACCCTTAGCAGACCGTGTATTGATTAGGCCGCTGGAGGCTTCGGAGGAGAAGAAGGGAGGCATTATCATCCCTGACACTGCCAAAGAGAAACCGCAGCAAGGCGAAGTGAAGGCGGTCGGACCGGGTTCGGTCTCCGATTCCGGCGAAAGAGTGGCGATGAGCCTCAAGGTCGGCGACACTGTCCTTTATGGAAAATACGCCGGCACAGAGGTTAGAGTTGACGACGAGGACCTTATGATTATGTCCGAGAGCGATATTCTGGCTATCATTGAGAAGTAAAAAAGGAGGGAGAAGAAAAGATGGCAAAACAACTGGCATTTAATGTGGAGGCCAGGGATCAATTGAAAAAGGGGATGGACATCCTGGCCGACGCAGTTAAGATAACCCTTGGTCCTAAGGGGCGGACCGTGGTTCTGGATAAGAAATTCGGTTCCCCCACTGTGACCAAAGACGGCGTGACGGTGGCCAAGGAGATCGAGCTGAAAGATCCCTACGAGAATATGGGGGCGCAGATGCTCAAGGAAGTCGCCTCCAAGACCAGCGATATGGCAGGCGACGGCACCACCACCGCTACCGTCCTTGCCCAGGCAATATTTACTGAAGGACTGAAAAATGTGGCCGCCGGGGCAAATGCTATGGCCCTGAAAAGAGGAATCGAAAAGGCTGTCAAGGCCGTGGTAGATAACCTGAAAAAAATGAGCAACGAGGTCGCCGGCAAGACCGAAATCGCTCAGGTAGGAACAGTCTCCGCCAACAATGATAAGACCATTGGTGAGATTATTGCTGATGGGATGGACAGAGTAGGTAAAGACGGAGTGATTACCGTGGAAGAAGCCAAGACAACAGAGACCACCTTAGACTGGGTGGAAGGTATGCAGTTTGACCGCGGCTATCTGTCCCCTTACTTTGTGACCAATGCCGAGACTATGGAAGCAGTGCTTGAAGATGTCTTGATCCTCATTCATGACAAGAAGATCTCAGCGATGAAGGACCTGCTGCCCTTGTTGGAGAAAACTGCCCAAATGGGTAAACCCCTTCTAATCATAGCCGAGGACCTGGAAGGTGAAGCCTTAGCCACCCTGGTAGTGAACAAACTGCGGGGAACGCTGAAGTGCGCAGCGGTCAAAGCCCCTGGCTTTGGCGACCGCAGAAAGGAAATGCTTGAGGATATTGCCACCCTCACCGGCGGAAGGGTCATCTCTGAGGAGGCTGGATTCAAGTTAGAGAACGCTATGGCCTCAGACCTCGGTGGCGCCAAAAGGGTCACCATTGACAAAGACAACACTACCATAGTGGAAGGCGGAGGCAAATCAGAGGACATAAAAGGACGGATAGAACAGATCCGCCGCATGATAGAAGACACCACCTCCGATTACGACCGGGAGAAGTTGCAGGAGCGTCTGGCAAAGCTGGCCGGAGGAGTGGCGGTGATCAATGTAGGAGCAGCCACTGAGACCGAAATGAAAGAAAAAAAGGCCCGAGTGGAAGATGCCCTACACGCCACTAAGGCTGCTGTAGAGGAGGGAACCGTCGCCGGCGGCGGAGTAGCCCTGCTAAGGTCGATCTCTGCGCTGGATAAAGTAGAGGCAGAAGGTGATGAAAAGGTCGGTGTTAATATAGTCCAACGTGCTCTAGAAAATCCTCTTCGTCTGATCGCCGAAAATGCTGGCTTTGAGGGGGCGGTCGTCGCTCAGAAGGTAAGAGACGGCAAAGGGGATTTCGGCTTTAATGCCGAAACAGAAGTCTACGAAGATCTGACGGTGGCTGGAGTCATTGACCCCACCAAAGTGGTGAGAAACGCTTTGGAAAACGCCGCCAGTATCGCCTCGCTGCTTTTGACCACCGAGGCCCTGGTGACTGATATCCCAGAAAAGGAGAAGGCCCCACCTATGCCTCCGGGAGGTCCGGGAGGATATGGTGGTGAGTACTAAACCACCAAAATCCCCTGCAGGTTTTTTCCCCTGCAGGGGATTTTTTTTTGCCCTATTCCCTTCATACAGAGAGCGGAACTATCTCGCATATCCTCAACTATCTTAAAAAACAGTTGAATTTTTCATTCTTATGTGTTATAATATTTTGAGGAAGGTGAATGCGCTGCTCGCCTCGGTGGCCGTAATTTGAGGAGCTCAGCCCGAGGGAGTAATCAAAAAGTGCTCTATAAAGAAAACAAAGGGGGCGGCTGATGATGAGTAAATGGACCCATCCCGGCGGAAAGTTAAGAGAACAAGGTGCAGCCAGCCTAACCGATGCTGAACTGCTTGCTATTCTCATCTCTACCGGTATTCGAGAAAAACCAGCAGAGAAAATAGCCAAAGAGGTACTCGCGGAGTTCGGCTCACTTGAGGGGCTGGCAAATCAACCGCTGGAGAGGCTGTTGGTGATCAAAGGCCTCTCCGATAGGAAGATCATCCGTATCGCTGCTGCCTTTGAATTAGCATACCGTCTTGCCGGACACAAGGGGAATCCCTCAAAATGAGCAAGCAAACGAAACTCACTGAGAAACCTACTCGCATCACTGACATCCGTGAACGACACTGGGAAGAGGTTATTCCTGTCTATCTGCACGAGGTTGAGCTGTTGAACACCGAGTCAGCACGCTCACACCGCTTTGCTATGCTGCTTCAACAACTGCTCGGCGTTGAGCCAAACTTTATCGACTCGTACACTGCCGGGATTGAGAAATATCTGAAAGTCAAACAGAAAGACCGCATCCTCAAAGGCAAGGCGGACAATCTGTTTGGCAATGTAATTATCGAGTTTGAAGCAGTCTTGCCCAGAAACCGCAGCGAAGCCGAGGGACAATTGTGCCGCTATGTGGCAATTGTCTGGTCACAAGAACCCCTTGACTCTCGCGCGCCTTATCTGTGCATCGCTACTGACGGGGTGCGATTTGTGGCATACTCGCCGATACTCACGGATACCACAAAAGAAGATATTGCACCTGAAGATGTAGGCCTCGAGGTGATCGAAGAGGCCGACTGGACGAAACTGCAGCCCCGTGAAGTCTACTACTGGCTCGACCGCTATTTCCTGCGCAAAGAGATATTACCTCCTACCAGTGAGACAATTGTCCGTGACTTCGGGGTGAAAAGCCATGCATTTCAAACTACTACCCACACACTTCTGGCACTGTGGCGGGAACTCAGGACGCAGGACGCATTTGCAGTGATCTACGAGAAGTGGGGGAAGTATCTGCGGATCGTTTACGGGAGCGCTATCGCAGGTGATGAGTTGTTCATTCGCCATACCTACTTAGCGACGCTGGCAAAATTGATGTCCTGGAAGCGGATGACTGAGAGTACAAGTTTGCCCGATGACGGGCAAATTGTCGAAATGCTCGAAGGGCAATTGTTCAAGAGGCAGGGGATTGAGAATTTTATCGAGGAGGATTTCTTTTCCTGGCTGGCACGTGAAGGTGCAGTAAAAATCGGCGTGGGCATTACCCGATGGCTATTTAGCCTGTTGCAGAATTACAACCTGCGCGAACTCTCCGAAGATGTGCTAAAATCACTGTACCAGGAGCTGGTTGACCCTGAGACCCGCCACGACTTAGGGGAATTCTACACGCCCGATTGGCTGGCCCACCGCATCGTTCGCAAACTACTCGACGCCAATCCCCGGGGCAAGGTGCTCGACCCTGCCTGTGGGTCGGGGACATTCCTCTATCTTGCCATTCGGGAAAAGCGCGACCGGCTGGGTGATTTATCTGATACTCTCTCCCACATTCTGGATTCGGTCTACGGCGCGGACATCCATCCCTTAGCCGTGATTGTGGCCAAGACAAACTATATCCTTGCCCTGGACGATTTGTTGAACAAACGTAAAGGTACGGTTACCATTCCTATCTATCTTGCCGACACTGTCAAGTTGCCAGAATTGCAACGGAAGACGCAGTTAGTAGTGATGGATGGTGCTTTGATCCAGCAGTTGCCTGGCTATAGCGTCGATTTGGATGGGCATAGGATCCATTTGCCCGAAGCACTGATTCAGGATCTTACCCTCTATGACCAGGCGATTGAACTTGCCAAAGAGTTTGCGCAGCAGAATAAAGGCAAAGACATCGCACTGGAAAGGTTTCAGAACTACTTAGCGGCTCAGCGTTTTCCTGAGGCTGACAATCAACCGCTCGTCCAGGGGCTTTTCGCAATTGCCGAGGTGCTGAAAGATTTCATTGATGCTGACCGTGACACCATCTGGGCATTTGTGCTGAAAAATATGTACAAGCCGCTTTTCTTCAAACGCCAGTTTGATTTCGTTATCGGCAATCCCCCCTGGATTGCCTTCCGGTTTATGGAACCTGCCTATCAGTCGTTTCTTAAACAACAGATCACGCAGGAATACAAGTTGTTAACCGGGCGCGGTGAACTCATTACCCACCTTGAGGTTGCCACTCTGTTTCTGGTGCGCTGTGCGGACTTGTACTTAAAGAAAGGCGGCAGGATTGCCTTTGTTCTGCCCAAGAGTTTGTTCAGCGCCGATCAGCACCACGGGCTGCGCCAGCGTGCCTTCAAATTCAGTGAGGATGAGACGCACAGTCTTTTCTGGCGAGAGGTATGGGACTGTGAGGGTGTCACTCCGCTGTTCAATGTGCCCGCCTGCGTGCTGATAGCGGACAAGGACGAAATTGCCAAGATGGAATACCCCGTCGCCGGACAGATCTTGACTGGTAAACTGGAACGCAAAAACGCCAGCCTTGAGCAAGCTGAGAGAGGGCTGGCGATTGAGGAGGTGGAGTTTTCCCTGCACACCCGGGGCAGGCGCTCCTTCTGGGCGACGGGCGAGGTCACGGCTGCAAAGGCAGCAAGTTACTACCGGAAATATTTCCGAACAGGAGCCTCTATTTTTCCGCGCTCGTTCTGGTTTGTTCAGGTAGAGCCGTCGCTCTGGGGATTTAATCCTGATTTGCCGCCCCTGGAGACCGCTGCTCACGCCAGAGGGCAAGCTAAGCCAGCGTACAAGAGTGTGTATCTCAAGGGTACGGTCGAGAGTCGGTTCCTCTATGCAACGCTTCTCTCCACCGATCTGCTCCCATTTGGGCATCTTGACTACCGCTTAGTGGTGCTGCCGATTGAACCTGAAGGAGACCACTACAAACTGATTAACGCGCATGAAGCTCGTAGGCGGGGTTTTCTAAATCTGGCCCGGTGGTTGGAAAAAGCAGAGCACGAGTGGGTAAAGCGTCGCAGCACAGAGGCGGAACGAATGACTACAATTGAAAGACTGGATTACCACAGAGAACTGAGGGCGCAGAATCCGCAAACGGAGTATCGCGTCATTTACAACACTTCGGGCACATTCCTGACGGCGGCTGTCGTTGAAAATGAGTCAATCGAATTTGAAATTAGTGGGCAAGAGATCAAAGCAAATGGATTCTTGGCAGATTATGTGACTTATTACCTCGAAACCTCGAATCAAAGCGAGGGTTCCTATTTGAGTGCAATCTTCAATGCACCAAAGATTGATGCACTAATCAAACCAATGCAAGCACGCGGATTATGGGGCCCGCGTCACATTTGCAAAAAGGTTCTTGAGCTGCCTATTCCCCAATTTGATGCGGAAAACTCCACCCATCAGCGGTTGGTGGAGTTGGGCGACGAATGCAGTGCAAAAGTGGCGCAGTGGTTGGCAAGCGGTGGTGCAGGTGACATTAAAAGCATCGGCAAATTGCGAGGGATGGTGCGCGAGATGCTGAAAGACGAATTGAAGGAAATTGACGCTTTAGTTGAGCGGGTTCTGGAGTGAAAGAGTTGACAGTTGCCATCTGAAAAATCTCTCTGCGTTTTTGCCCCTCCGCTAATGGCATCCACAAAGTTCCCACCCAACACGATATCTCTCTTGTAGAAGAAACTCATTAACGGCAAAGCTAAGCTGCCTGGAACGCTCGGAACGAAGTGGAAAGTCTTCTAGGTTAGCTTGAGCGATTGGTTAGTTACTTGGAACAGCATGTGGAACAAACCTGCGGGGGACAGTTTCTTTTTCTAAAGACGATTCCCATGCTGAATCAACCTCTTCTTTAGAAAGTAACCCATATAAAACAACTTCTTTTGAAAATACTTTGATAAGCCCAGCAAGCACTGCGAAGTATTCTGATATAGTATGCGGTAACACAAGTAAATCACTTTCGGAATGACTGTCATATACCAGTAGATCACCCCTTCCCAGTGAGTAGCCTTGTAATAAAACTAAGTAGCTTCTGTGCGTATATTTAGAGAGCTGACCGTAAAGCTCCTTCTTTTTTTCTGATTTTGCGTTACCTTCTGTTTTCTTTATGTAATCGCGATATCTTCGGTGTGGAATTACTTGGTTTTTATACCATTTTGCAAGATCATTCTTGCTAGCAACTGTACCACTATTGAAATATGCAGCTAGATCAAGGGTTTCTATTACATCCCGAAATAGACGACTTGCCAAACGGTGTTTTTTCTTTTCGAGCATTTCAAGACAATCTCGCAGGGAATCAATGGCATCATTTTGAAGCATCGAAGTTGCTTTCTTTATGGACTTGTCATCACGATGAAATTTCATGACGTATTTATCAAGGCCAGCGTAAAGCTTTTGTAAAAGGACTTTCGCTTCACGAATAAATTGTTCCTGTATCCCATATTCATGTGGATTTATATGCGCTTCTTCAGGGGATCTGTCCCAAACTAAACTAGGCAAAATATCCTCCTTGTAACCTAACTATAGATTATACCGCAACCCGCCCGAGCTTCTTGATGTTACCTTCAAGGCGTCCTAGACAAATATCTTGAGCTCAGTCACCTCCAGCCCACTTGTTACTCGGTCTTTAATATCTGTAATCGCTACATTGTGCCATCGCTTTAAATACGGATCGTTGAGCACACTACGGTCGGATTGTGCGAAATTCAGAAAAAGCTCTGTAAGACCATCCCACTCACACAGTTCCCCGGGGGGATGAAGATTCCATCCAAGTTCATCCAACGTCCAGTTGGTTTTGGCCGAGTTGCGGAGCATTGAGGTTGTTACCCAGTTCGACTCCTCGTCGGATCCTCCGCGAGCGATTGTCAGCACTCTCCCGAATATGGGATGTGATGGGAAAGAAAGTCGGCCAGAAATACAACATGTAGTTTTCTTTTACACGCGTGTATTCTCAAAATGCACGCGTGCATTTATCGTGCATTTCGTTCGTATCGCACACCACTTCAACAGGGTCACAATCGGACAACGAAGTGCGCTCTTCGCCCTTGAACTCAACAAGCAAACTCACTCCATCGGCTGTTTCATCGCGTCTACCGACAGGTAGTGGTAATCTGCTTTCTCGGCCCCGTGCCATTCCAAGTGCTTTTTGATGTGGAGTCTGTTCGCAACAGAATACCCAGTTTTGCCAATAGATACAATTTCCTGTTCTTAAATGCGTTGCATATGTATCATTCCCGATCTGCCTATATTTATGGGCGCGCCTATAAATTTTTCGGGCGCGCCCGTATTTTATGGGCAGAGCCCATACCAAGTCCCTTTTCCTCCTCCATGTTTTTTGAGTTTCTCTTTACTCACCAGTTGCAAAAGAAGCCTTTTCGCCTGATCTGGTCCAAGTCGACACAATTCCGCTGCTTCCCTGCGCGTAATTCGGCCGTGCTTCTCAACATACTGGAGCACCATTTGCTCTTGTTGAAGGGACTCGAATCCGCGTTGGCGTATATAAGCCGCTTTCTCCCCAAGCCGCCGGTAGGCGGCAGCGGACAGGTGGAAGGTACGTCCTTTACGTTCACCGCGAGATTCCACCAAACCTGTTTCCACCAACCGCTCCAGCACTGTCCGGGCTTCGGCCTCAGGTTTTTGAATCAATCCCTCAGCTTGGACTGTGCTCAGGTGACGTTCTAGCCAAAGACCGTTCAATACGATAAGCTCATCAAGAGAGATTGCGCGACCTGCCTGGTTTTCCTCGATGGGGACCACCTCGGCGATAACACTCAGAGAGGGACGCGTACGATTAGCAATCAACGCTTGTACACGACGGGTGTCTGTTTGCCCGGCCTCGTGTCGGGGATGGGCACCTGTGATGCGACCATCATCTTCAACACCAACGAGCAACCAGCCAGGTTCTTCCGTTGGTCGATTTGCAAGGCACACTGCTGCTTCAACAAGGTCACGATCAGACAAGGGAGTATGCTCTTCACCCTTAAACTCAACAGCCAAGCTCTCTCCATCGGTGATCAATAACCTGAGCCTTTCAAGTGTCACATCTGTTCTCCGTAGTTCAATGAATCCTTATGTATGTTCACCCGCTGTTTCATTGCCTCTTCCATCACATAGTAGTGAGTCACTATTATTCACCTCTCCGTGTCAGCCGGAACCCGAAATCTTCAGGGAATCGTTCGATATTCCGTTTAGCGGCCTGGTTTAGTTTAGTGTACCTACCCTTTAGAATTGCTCTCATCAGTCGTACAGTCATTAGGGCTCGATAATAGCTCCGTGAATCACGATATCTTATTCTCAACCCTATGAACTACAAAAACCTATATAGCTTACAAAAAGTGCAGGAAAGCCCGTGAGGATCTACCCATGTCGATTAGAAGATCTTTTTATTCAATATCCAGAATCTTTTTGGCCTCTTTCAAAGATACAGTTTTTGCATTGGCCTCTTTTGTTTTGGCCTTTCTCAATGCTTTTAGGGATTCATAATCATCAAGGTCTTCTTGGATCTTCACAAGCTCCTCATAAGGAATAACTGCAAATTCCTTTTTTCCGTCCTTTTCTAATATTTTCGGGTGGAGCTTAATCATAAGCAAACACCTCCTATTTATAAGCTTCTTTTCTGTGGCGCACTCTATAAATGATAATCTTATCTTCTTCGGCCTATTCGCGGTCCACTGCAGCGACTGATTGGACATTCTCTCTTTCTTGAGACGATCAACAGGCTCTGAGGGAGTCCTCCCAAAGGGGCGATTTCCCATCCTTCTGGTTCATCGCCGACTTCGTCGAACAATAGCAACTCGCACCCTGCATCGACTACCGCCGCCAAGAACTCGCTGACCGTCCAGTGGAACTCGTATGAGGGCAGAGAACCTGGCTCCGCACCTGGGATGTCTTCAGACCTGTCCCACTTATGTGGACCGCGATCAAAATAGCCAAATTCGATTTGCAGGGAGTCCTTGGACTCTTTCCAGATTCTTCGGAAAGGGTGATACTCGTTCACAATGAACAACGCGCCCGGCTTCAGAACGCGGGCTGCCTCGCGGTAGTACTGCCACAAGTCGGATACCCAGACGGCAACGTGCCCACCAGTGTAAACAACGTCAAAGGCGGCGCTGGCCAAACCAGACAGATCAGTGACATCGGCCCGGACGAACTCGATGGCTAATCCCAACTCGGATGCTCGCTTTGCAGCAATGTTCAGTTGTTCTTGCGAAATATCCACGGACATCACATTGGCACCAAGGCCAGCAAGGGCGAAGACGGCAAAGTTGTCGCCGCTTCCCAAAACGCAGACCTGCTTCCCGGAGACATCCCTAAGCCACTTGAGTTCATGCTCATTGAATACCAGTGAGGCATCGCGGTGGCACTCTCGCCAGTCTTTCGTGCGATCCACCTGACCAAGCCCCGCCTGCGCAGCGGCATCCCACCCCTTACGATTGGCTT
>DAOVPH010000106.1 GCA_030629295.1 Candidatus Latescibacterota bacterium
CCTATGTGGAAGGGTTTAGATATGCCTTAAGCAATGGCTACGACCTTATCTTCGAGATGGATGCGGATCTATCTCACGACCCAGGTTATATCCCTGATTTTTTGGATAAGATATCAGAATACGATGTAGTCCTGGGGTCTCTCGACTTAACTGGCGTCAATGTGATAAACGGGCCGCTGAAGCGATTGCTTTTGAGCTATTACGCCAACTGGTTTGCCCGGTTAGTCACCGGACTGTCCGTGCGGGACAGCACCGGCGGGTTTAAGTGTTTCCGCCGCAAGGTGCTGGAGAACATTGATCTGGATAAAATACACTCGGAAGGCTATGCCTTTCAAATAGAGATGAGCTTCCGGGCGTGGAAGAAGGGCTTCAGGATCTGTGAGATCCCCATCATCTTTTACGATCGCCAGAGGGGAAAGTCGAAGCTCTCGTCTAAAGATGCCAGAGAGGCGGCCTGGATGATCTGGAAGCTCAGACTCTTGGATTTACTGGGAATGCTTTGATGGATCTTTCAATAATAATCGTCAGCTACAATGTGCGCAGATTCCTCAGGCAGGCACTGCAGACCCTGCTGGATGCCTCAAAGGAGTTGCAGACTGAGATATTAGTCGTGGACAATAACTCTGCCGATGGAAGCAAACGAATGATAAGGCGGGAATTTCCAGAAGTGAAACTCATCTGTAACTCCGACAACCCCGGTTTTGCTCGGGCTAACAATCAGGCATTGAGTGAGTGTAAGGGCAAATATGTTTTGCTGATTAATCCTGATACGATAGTCCGTCCCGATACTCTTGGCAAGATGGTAGATTTTTTAGATCAGCACCCTGAGGCGGGGGCCGCTGGTTGTAAGATTCTCAATCCCGACGGTTCTCTGCAGCTTTCCTGTCATCGGGGATTTCCTACCCCCCGGTCAGCATTATTCAAACTCACGGGCTTGAGTACCCTTTTCCCCCATAGTCCGCGATTCGCCAGTTATAACCTCAGTTATCTCGACCCTGACAGGATCCACGAGGTCGATGCCCTCTCAGGTTCGTTCATGATGGTGCGTAGGGAAGCGGTGGAACAGATAGGTCCGTTAGATGAGACATTCTTTCTCTATGGAGAAGACATAGACTGGTGCTATCGGATTAAGAAAGCTGGCTGGAAAATATTCTATGTTCCCACCACGGAGATAATCCATTTCAAGGGAGAGAGTGCAAAGAGAGCACCCAGACTCAAGTCCACAATCGCCTTCTACAAGGCGATGCACATTTTTGTGCGTAAGCACTTTGGGAGTGCATATTTGCCTCTACCTGGATGGCTACTAAGCCTGGGGATCGCACTCTGTGCTATCTTTGCCGTTGTGGGCAAATTCATAGGGAGATTGTTGCTGCCATTGACCGATTTTTTCTTGGTTAACCTCGGATTATGGGTCGCCTTGCTAATTCGCTTCCAGTGGGTTAACTGGCCACAGAGTCAGATGCCTTCTTTTAGCATCGGACAGTGGGTTACAGTTTTTGTTGCTTTCTCCTTGATTTGGCTTGTTTCGTTTTACTTTATAGGACTTTACGATAAGTATAAATACCACCCCTGGCGGGCCCTGACCGGGGTGTTCATCGGTTTTGCGGGAATTATATTTTTTGTCTTCTTCATCCGGAGCTATCACTTCTCCCGCTTGGTCATCCTCTATAGCGGGGTTTTGAACTCACTGCTGGTAGCCGGCTGGAGAGCAGTAGCCTGGCAGATCCTTAGGTCCCACAAAAGCAGGAGATTGAGACGGCAAAAAGCCCTAATTGTCGGGGTCGAAGAAAACGCTATTTATTTCCTGAATTTGGTTCGTCAACATCCTGAGCTGAATTACGAAATCCTGGGATTTGTGGAAAATTCTAACCATCCCGAGGAGAAAATAATCGAGGGAGTTAACCTGTTGGGAACAATTGAGAACCTGCCGGAAATACTGAAGGATTACAAAGTAGATGAAATAATTGTAACTACCCAAACAGTGCCTTATTCTCAACTGCTGAGTTTGGCGTCTGATTCAAGGAGTCCGAATGTCCATTTTAAGCTTCTCCCGAACTCATTCAGGACAACAGTAGCTCAGAGAAAGATCAGGGGAAGAGAAGATCTACCGCTGATCGATATTTCTTATTCGCCTCAGTGGAACTTGAAAAGATTGTGGCGGGAGATATTCAAGTAAGCTGAGAAAAATGGAGCAAAATAATGGAAAAGGGAAATGTTCCCTTGATAATGGTCTCCGGTTGCACCCTGCCAGAGGTCTGGGAAAATTCTCTGTTGGAGCTCTGGCACAGGGGTGTTTCTATTAAAACTGAATATGACAGGGCTGAGGACCCTCCCAGTAGAGACTGCACTATGGTTATGGCAGTAGAGGAGCCATTCGCTGAGCCCAGAATTCATCGGGCTTTTCCGGCAGGACTGGAAGACCTGGAGATTTATCGGCAAGAAGTGATCAAGGGAGTGCATGATAGTTGGATTGCTCCAGAAGAGGGAAAGTGGACTTACACTTATCACCAGAGGCTCTTTTGCTACCCCTCTGGTGAAGAGACGATCGATCAAATGAACTACATTGTCGAAAAGCTCTCCCAGGCGGACTACACCCGCCGGGCACAAGCGATAACCTGGAACCCCAAACTGGACCCCCCTACCTCCGACCCCCCCTGCCTGCAGAGAATATGGTTCAGAGTGTTGAAAAACCAGAAGGGGGAACCTGTTCTGAATATGAACACCCACTGGCGGTCTCGGGACGCCTACAAGGCTGCCTTTATGAATATGTTTGCCTTTACTGAACTGCAAAAATATATAGCAGAGAAGATATCCCAACTCAGAAGCGACTGGCCGAGAGTTATCCCTGGCCGCTACATAGACATTTCCGACAGCTATCACATCTATGGTTCATATTTTGAGGAATTTAAGGGTTTTCTGGACACGGTGGAGAATCGAAGTTTCCAACAGAGAACCTGGTCGACTCAATTTGCCCAGCCGTTTTTCCAAGAAGCAAGAGAAAGACTGAAAAATGAAGGTACGGGAAGTCGTTAAAATGATTGAAGCAGATGGCTGGTACCTTGCTGTAACGAAAGGCAGTCATCGTCAGTATAAACATCCCACCAAGCCCGGACGGGTAACCATTGCTGGTCATCTTAATCATGATTTGGCTCCCGGCACTCTAAATAGTATCCTAAAGCAGGCGAAATTGGAGAAACAGGAGGTGGAGTAGCAATGTACCGTTTTCTTGTTGTGATTGAAAAGGCAAACAAGAACTATTCGGCATACTCTCCTGACTTGCCGGGTTGCGTTGCGACTGGCGAAACCCGGGAGAAAGTTGAGCAAAACATTTACGAAGCAATAGAAATGCATATACAAGGGTTACTTGAGGATCGTTCATCTATTCCCAAACCACACGCTGCCGCGGAGTACCTGGTTATCAAGTAACGATACATCAAGTAGTTCGTCCATCTTCCGCGATCCGGCCAGGTATAGCTTTGCCCACGGCGGGAAAGACGGACACCCCTATCCTGTAGACAGGACTGACTACGATGGGAATATCCAGATACTGGAGACAGCCATCTCCAAGGCCAAAATGGGAAACCGCGAAAAATTGGAGGCCATCAAACGATTGGGACTGGTTCGATAGAACGGATGAAGCAAGGTGCTATTGCTGCTGCCTTCGAGGCAGGCAGGTTTCTGAAGGAAAGCCTGGGAGATAACAGAGAGGCAAAGGATGAGAGGTGATTGGTAACCAGTCACCAGTTCACCATTCACCAAAAGTAGGAGGTGAGCGAAGATGTTAGAGAACATCTACTGGCTGGGCCACGCCAGCATCAAGATCTCCGCAGAGAAGTTGATCTACATTGATCCCTGGAAACTGGGCAAAGATGAACCGACAGCAGACCTGATCCTGATAACTCACGGACATTACGATCACTGTTCCCCAGAGGATGTGCAAAAGATATCCGGTGAGCAAACTACCATTGTGTGTCCCCCGGACTGCGGCGCAGAACTTTCTGGAAATATTGAGACAATGAGACCAGGGGAGAGGCTGACCGTCGAAGGGGTAGAAATCGAAGCTGTTCCTGCTTACAATGTGAACAAGAGTTTTCATCCCCGAGCCAACGGATGGGTTGGTTATATCATAACAGCAGGAGGAAAACGGATCTATCATGCAGGGGATACCGATCTGATTCCCGAGATGGAGCAAGTGAAGGCAGATGTGGTTCTGCTTCCCATAGGGGGGATCTATACTATGGACGCACGGGAGGCAGCCAAGGCTGCCAAGAAAATCAACCCCCAGGTAGCCATTCCCATCCACTGGGGAGACATTGTCGGCTCAGCGCAAGATGCTGAGAAGTTCAGAGAATTATCTCAGGTTCCCGTAGAGATCAAACAGAAAAGTTAACAGGAGAAGTGTAGAATGGGCCTTGTAGTTGCTATAATCTTTATTGCTATCTGCTTTCTGGTTGTAATGATAGCAACCTCCACCCTGGAGAACACTGGGTTGGAAAGAGGCCAAGCGCGCCTGCAGGCACTTTCGGCATTCTTCGGCACCGGGCCAGCCAACCCCACAGAGGACCCCCGCCGGAGAAAGATCATCAATACCCTGATGATCTTGGGGAAAATCGGCTTCATTATGATCTTAGCTGCGGTGGTGCTTTCTATAAAAGATAGTGGTCTGTTGCGCTCTTTGGTCAACCTGCTGATAATCGGGGGTGTCTTCTATCTGTTTTATTGGCTTACCGGGATTAGAGGGATAGCAGCAAGATTGCCAGGCGATATCCTCACTCAGAAGTCAAACCCTGAAGTTGAAGAACCGGCCAGCACCGTAGAGGAGGTTTTCCGTCAGCCAGAGGGATACGGTCTGGCAGTGGTGAGGATAAGGGAAGACTCGAAGTTGGTGGGACTGCCTCTTTCCCAACTGGGGCTGAAAGAAAAAGGGGTGACTGTGCTCTCCATCCAGAGAGGAGAGAAATTGTTGCCCTTTCCCAAATATTGGCATAAACTTCAATCTGGGGATAAATTGGCCTGTTACGGTGACTTGGAGGCTGTTAACCAGATTATTGAATGAGGAAATTCAACACTGATCCTTTCGTAGAAAGTCCAAAATCTAACGCAGAGACGCAAAGAGCGCAAAGAAGACGAAACATATAACCATTTGATTATTAAGAATATGTTTCTTTGCGTCCTTGGCGACTTTCCGGTGGGGAATTAGCTTTAGCGACTTTTTACAAGTCAATCAAATTATGAGAAGTCAGCAGTTAATAGCGAGGCTACAGCTTAAGCCTGCCCAATCTTTAGCTCTCAGTTTTTTGGGAGTAATTCTGCTGGGCACAGTGCTTTTGAGACTTCCCCTTGCCTCGGCAGCAGGCAAAACCACCAGCCTGATTGATGCTCTGTTTACCGCCACCTCAGCTACCTGCGTGACTGGACTGGTGGTTGTGGATACCCCCACCCATTTCTCCACCTTCGGGCAGGTGGTGATTCTGCTCTTGATCCAGGCAGGTGGGTTGGGGATAATGACGCTCTCTACCTCTCTGGCCCTCATATTTGGCAGGCGGATGGGATTGAGGAACAAGCTCGCTATGCAGGATGTCCTCGATCAGGTGGATGTAGAGGGTATGAAAAAACTCATCCTCTATATTCTGAAGATGACACTGGTTATCGAACTGATAGGTGCTCTTCTGCTTTTCGTTCGTTGGAGTGGCAGTTTGGGAGGACTTAGAGCGGCATACTTGGCCATTTTCCATTCTGTTTCCGCCTTCTGTAATGCCGGATTCTCACTGTTTTCCAATAGTTTTGTCAATTATAGGTATGATCTTA
>DAOVPH010000189.1 GCA_030629295.1 Candidatus Latescibacterota bacterium
AAGTTTTTGGAAGGGAAGAAGCTAAAAGCTGCCAACTGGCCGATTGTCCCCACTTCTTTCCATTGTCTGATTTCTTGGAAGTAGTATTTCGCGCCGTGGGCCTGGGCTGCGTCTTCGATTACTTTTAGATCATACTTCTGAGCCATCTTGAGAATAGGCTCCATATCAGCAGGCTGTCCATAGAGGTGCACTGGAATAATGGCCTTTGTTCTTCTGGTGATGGCCCCTTCGATTTGGGCGGGATCGATGCAATAGGTGCGCGGATCGATGTCCACGAAAACTGGCTTTGCCCCCAGAAGGGCGATAACCTCAGCAGTGGCAATGAAGGTGAAGGCGGTAGTAATCACCTCGTCGCCGGGGCCCACTCCCACAGCCATAAGACTTAGTTGAAGGGCATCTGTGCCAGAGGCCACCGCCACCGCATAACGGGCACCAACATATTGGCCAAACTCTTCCTCTAACTTGGTGACATTTTCTCCCATAATGAAATGGCCGCCGTGGATCACTTCGGCCACAGCTCTGTCTATTTCGTCCTTGATCGACTCATACTGCCGATGCAGGTGGATAAATTCGATCTTCATTCTCTATCTCGCTCCTTTCCCGAAGATTACTACCCAGATAGTACGAAGAAGGATCTTCAGATCCATTCTCAGGGACATATTCTCGATATAACCCAAGTCGTAGTTCACTTTCCCCGCCTCATATCTCAATTTCTCTTCTAAGTTCTTCAATGCTGCAATATTACCCTGCTTTGTCTGAGCCCATCCGGTAAGTCCCGGTGAGACTCTAAGACGTCTGGTATAAAGAGGTATCTGTTTTTTAAACATCTCCACGAAAAACGGTCGCTCCGGCCTGGGCCCCACAAGGCTCATCTCCCCTTTTAGCACATTCCACAATTGAGGCACCTCATCGATCCTGAACCTGCGCATAAATCTGCCAAAGCGAGTAATGCGCGGATCGTTCTGTTTGGCCCACACCGGTCCAGTAGACCTCTCAGCATCTGTTACCATCGAACGAAATTTATATAAGATAAATACCTTATGGCTCCTACCCACCCTCTCTTGGTGGAAAAAAACTGATCCCTTGGAATCTAATTTTATTAGGGCAGCGACAATGAGCCATAAGGGAGCAAGACCAAACACAATTAGTATCGAGACCATAATGTCTATTAGCCGTTTGGTCTTTTTCTCCCAAGACGGCATCAATCCTGGAGATATCTCTACTAAGGGAACCCCATATATTTGGTTTGTTCTGGCCTGCCCTGTGACAATGTCGTAGAGGTCAGGCAAGATGTAGAATCTTACTCCCAGAGAGTTACATTGGGAGAGAATATCCAAGATCTGCCGATGCGAGTCGGTAGGCAGTGCGATCAGCACATCGTCTATTTCGCGTTCTCTCAAAATCCGGGGCAATTGCTTCACTGTTCCCAAGATTGGAGGCACATTGGAGACCAGTTCGGCTTTTTCAGGCGCCTGGCAGGCGAATCCCACAACCTGGTAGCCTAAGGCAGGAAACATGCTAATCTGCTGAAAAAGCCCCTCACCTCTCTTCCCTCCACCTACGATAATCGATCTCCGTCTGCCAACTCCCTTGATCAGTAGATGTCTCTGAAAACTACGGATAGCGATTCTGCCTCCTCCTACCAGAAGGATTAGAGAAAACATATAGCCAAAAAGGACGATCCTGGTGAGAGAAAATGGGCTGGAAAGATCGAGAGTTGCCAAGAAAAGGATAATCCCTCCGATGGTGACTGCCTTAGCTACGGTGATGAATTCGTCCAGCCGAGACTTGGCGTGCCAAGTCTCGTAAAGCCCGGCGAACAGAAACAGAATCAGGCAGTAGCAGGTGATAAGGACAACCGGCAGAGAATACTCTGTCAGGGGAATGAATCTTCTGTCTCCCCCGATGCCGCTTTGGAAAGCCAACCAGTAGGCGAACAGGAATGAGATGTTAACCATCACCACATCTGAGACCAAGGGCAATACTCTCTCGAAAATCTTATATCTGAGATTTCTCATCCTTCAACTTCCGTTTATTACCTGTTGTAATATCTCCTCGTACCCAAGAGCGAATTTCTTTCGGTCGAAATGTCTCTCTGCGAACCTCCTGCCATTTTCACCAAGCCGACGGCAGAGTTGTGCGCTTTGGTAAAGTCTAAGTACCCCCTCGGCGAGGGCGGCAGGATTTTCAGGCTCCACCCAGATGCCACAGCCTGCCCTCTCCACTAAATCCCGGGAATCTCCGTTGGCACTTAAGATTATCGGGCAGGCACAGGCCATAATCTCAAACAGCTTAGAAGGCAGAGCATAAGAGAAGAAGGCATCTTTCTTAAGTGACACTAAGCAAGCATCGGACTCAGAGATAAGTTGGGAAATCTTCTCTCTGGGCTGTCGGTCGAGAAATAAAACATTGCTAATTTGTCGCTGTTTTTTCATTTTAATCAGCTTTTCTTTCTCTGCTCCCTCTCCTACGAACAGAAAGTAGATATTCTCCAACTGAAGTCTCTCAGCCGCCAGTAGAACTTTCTCCAAGGCGTGGGCCAAGCCGTGGGTACCGATATAGGAGACGATAAACTCTCCCTTAAGATTGTGCTGGATGCGGAAGGTACCTTCTCGGGAACCGGGACTGAATAGTTTCAAATCCACTCCATTGGGAATCACAGTAATTTTCTTCGCTTCGATTCCCCGGTTTACCAGATCGGTCCTTATCCCTTCTACAGTTCCCACCACGTGTCTTGCCTGGCGATAGAGAAACATCTCCACCTGCTCAAGAAGTCTGATCAACGTTCTGTTTCTCAGAACCCCCAGCACCACGATGGACTTTGGCCATAGGTCCCGGACATCTAAAACAAAGGGACATCCTTTGATTCTGCTAACCCAATACCCACTCACCGCGGCAAAAAACTGAGGTGAGGTGGCCACTACTACATCCCACTCTCTCGTCCTCAAAATGGCTGTTACCGAAGAGGTTAGCATAAAAGAGAGGTAGTTAACTATCCTCCTACCAAAACCTCTATTAGGTGCCAGATAAACATAGCTTCTAATTACCTCCACACCCTCAACCTTCTCTTTTTGAAAAAATCTGTTTCTGTACCCCTGATACAATACGCCCGTAGGGTGATTAGGGGGACCGGTAATGACGGTAACCTGGTGTCCTCGTTGCAGCCAGGCTCTGGATAGTTCATAGACCCTGGCTGCGGGTGCTCCCATTTCGGGAAGGAAATAGTGACTAATGAACAGTATTCTCATCTCTCTGGCTGGATAGTCTTCAAAA
>DAOVPH010000154.1 GCA_030629295.1 Candidatus Latescibacterota bacterium
GCGCATTTGAAGCTGATGTTTCATAGCACCCAAACTCGGCCAAGAGTTTTTGCAGAAGTTACTGGGGGAAAATTCACAAGTGAGG
Source organism: Candidatus Latescibacterota bacterium (assembly GCA_030629295.1). GTDB lineage: Bacteria > Latescibacterota > MVCY01 > MVCY01 > MVCY01 > MVCY01. The sequence goes on from DAOVPH010000154.1 coordinate 86, forward strand.
GGATCTTTTTGGCAGAACAAGAAGCATTGTCACTGCCAACCCAAATAATAATACACATACACCTTGGTTGAACAGCACTGGGACTTTCCCGATCTTAAATAATATCATGCTATTTTCGTAATAGCGCGCAGAATCAACTAAGAAACGAGCTACTGCATAGGAGGCAAGCAACAGCCAGAAGGTGAAGCCGTCGAACTTTTTAAACCTCTCTGAAAAGAGCAGAAGTCCGAAAATTACTAATCCATAAGCAGAGGAATAAAACTGGGTGGGATGAATGGAGGTGTGGGGGAAGACAAAGCCAGCCGGACTGTCGGGGGGGAAAACCATCGCCCAAGGAAGCTGGGAGGGTTTTCCAAAACAGCAGCCGTTTAAAAAACAGCCCATCCGCACCAGAAATATCCCCAAGGCAATAGAGGGGGCGAAGGCGTCTGCCGTTCTCCAGAAAGGGAGTCTGTGCCGCCGGATATAGAGAAACCCCACTGCCAAAGCAGGGATCAATCCGCCGTAAAGTATCAGGCCGGCTATGCCGAATCCCTCAGGGCCGAAGGGATTGATGATAGAGATCGGGTTATCGGAGTACTGGCCCCAGTGAAACACCACATAGGTCAATCTTGCCCCGATGATGCCTGTAACAATGCCCCATACTGACATATCCATCATTTGACTGGGTTCGACCCCTACCCTCTGGGCGCGTTTTACCGCCAGCCACAGCCCAAAGAAAAAGGCCAGGGCAAGCATCAATCCGTAAGAGCGAACGGCAAAGGGACCTATTCGGAACAGGAGAGAGTGCATTTTAACCTTCCCTTTCTGTGGAGTTAAAGACAAATTCAAGAGAAACAGCGAATGAACACTGGAACAACCGGAAAAATGATGGTGAAGTTTCATAGGTTGGGTTTCGTTCCTCAACCCAACCTACAGGTACTGCAAGTACTCCGGAACACATTAAAAAAACAATTTAATATAGTATCCAGTGACTTTAAGTGTTCAAATCTTCGTGTCTAAGTTAAAAATAGAATCCTCGATCATCTCCCGGGTGACCGGCACTACACCTACCTGTCCCACCACGGCTCCGGCTGCATGGTTTGCCAGAGTAGCCGCCTCTTTCACCGTTGCTCCGGCGGCCATTGCCACCGTCAGGGTGGCGATCACCGTGTCACCAGCACCGGAGACATCGAAAACCTCTCTTGCTACCGTAGGGATAGAGATCATACCACCCTCGGCTGCAAATAACGACATCCCTTTGGAGCCCCGGGTGAGCAGGACATACTCACACTCCAGTTGCTCCAGCAATCTGCGGCCTGCCTCCAGAAGCTCCGCCTCTGAAGCGATCTTGATGCCGAAAGCCGCCTCCACCTCCTCCTGATTGGGTTTGAACAGAGTGACTTTCTTGAAATCAAAGAAATTGTGAAATTTAGGATCGACGGTACATGGCTTTTCCTGAATCAGGGGGATAACCTGGGTCAACACACCGCTGGTGATCACTCCTTTGTTATAATCTTCAATGAGCAAGGCATCTGCTTGTTCGATCTGTTCGGCGATGAAATTAACTATGCGACGGGCAACGGAGGCGTCCACAGGACGGGTAATCTCTCTGTCTGTCCTGACCACATGTTGATGGCGGGCGATCACTCTGGTTTTAACTGTTGTGGGACGGGAGTGGTCTACAAACACCCCAGCGGTGGAGAAATCCATTTGCTCCATCTTTTCCAGAAGCTTCCGACCGCCGCTGTCTTCTCCAACTACTCCCACCGGTATGGGAATAGCCCCCAGAGAGCTTATATTGTGGGCCACATTGGCTGCTCCCCCCAGGCCTGTGGATTCTGAGGTTACCTCCACTACTGGCACGGGAGCCTCGGGAGAGATCCTTCTCACCTCTCCCCACAGGTATTCATCCAGCATCAGATCGCCCAAAACCAGCACCCGCACAGAATCAAACCGGGAAAAGAGTTCGGTCAATCTTTCAGTGGTAAAGTCTGTCATAATTTCCTCCGAAAATAGCAGCAATAGATGCTCACCCACCCGTCCTCGGGTGGGCCCAGACGGCCCGGGGACGGGCCTTTGAGCAGAAACTGGGCTGTTTTCATCCTTCGTGATGCTGACCGCGTCGGCATGAGCGTTTACGAGCGGATCAAATACTTAGTCCTCGAGTTGAGTCAAGGTGGGCAAGGCAGGGATAGCGCCTTTCCGGGTGGTGGTGATCGCCCCTGCTTTGTTGGCTAACCCCAGAATCCCGCGCATCTTTTCCAGGGGAACCTGTTCCAATCCCTCTCCTTCCCGGAGGCAGTCTAACAATTTCCAAAGCATAGCAGCCGCGAAGGCATCACCGGCTCCGGTGGTATCTATGGCTTCTACCTTAACTCCATCTACTTTCAGTCGTCCTCTCTTGTCAGAGAAAAAGCATCCGTCTTTTCCTAAGGTTACCACCACCATTAGCGGTCCTGCTTGCCGGAGTCTGTTGCTTCCCTCCAGCAAATCCTCTGTATCGGTAAGAAACGCAAGTTCTTCCTCGTTTACCTTCACGATGTGAGCCAAAGGAAGCGTCTTCTCTATCTCTCTTCTGGCCTGTTCGGCGTTTTCCCAAAGGTTGAGCCGGAGGTTGGGGTCGTAGGAGACGACCAGATCGTGGCGAGTTGCGTATTCAATTGCCTTCAGGGTGGCAGAACGGGAGGGCTCAGAGATGAGGGAGATAGAGCCGAAGTGGAAGATCCGGGCACTGCCGAGATAGTTTTCGTCTATCTCTTTTGGATTCAGGAGCATATCGGCGCTGGGATGGCGATAGAAAGAGAAGCTTCTTTCGCCATCTGAGCGAAGGGAGACAAAGGCCAGAGCCGTACGGGCACTTTTTTCAAAAAGCAGCTGAGAGGTGTCCACCCCATTGCTGGCTAAGGTTTCTTGGAGAAAGTGGCCAAAGGGATCGTCGCCAACCTTGCCAACAAAGCCAACATCCACGCCCAATTTACCCAGAGCAGCAGCCAGATTAGCTGGAGCCCCGCCGGCTGCCCTCAGAAACCCCGGTGCATCTTTTACCTCCACTCCGGTCTGCAGGGAGACAAAATCGATCAGGGCCTCTCCTAAGCTGATAATCTGGGGCACAAAATTTCCTTAGGGAACTGAATTAAAGTGATTAGTGTCTATCCGGAAACTAACCAAATTGGAATATTCTCGTCATTGCGAGCGACTGCAAGGAGCGAAGCAATCTCTTGAAACTACAAGGATTGCTTCGTCGTTCGTTGCTCACTCCTCGCAATGACATTTCCCTCAAGACTAAGTTTTCGGACAGACAGTAATCAGGGATTCTTTGTTCGAGAATTCTAATAATATAACCCACTCAGAGAGTTTTTGTCAAGCCTTATTTATAACTCTAAGTAAATTCTAATAATGATAAAAGCAGCCAGGGATATTTCGCTCTTTTTCTGGAAAAAATTGATCAGAGAGCGATTTTTTTCTTGCGGAACAGAGAAAGGTGCATTATATTTGACGAAACGTTTTTCAGCAGCCGAGTGGCACCCTTATTAGTTGTTGTTTTTACTGTACAAATGGGGAGTTGGAGAGAAAAAGGGAGGTTCCCGGATAAAGTAGTCAGTAGGTTTTCTCTTTATCTGCGATACCTTAAGCGAATCGAGCAAGAGGGTGTCTATTTGATCACCTCCTCTCAGGTAGCCCAGGCGTTGGAGCTGACTGCTTCCCAGGTGCGTCGTGATCTCTCTTATTTAGGACACTTTGGGTTAGCTGGCGTAGGATATAATGTAAAGAAGCTTGTCTCTACCTTAGAGAAGAACTTAGGATTGAACAAAGAGTGGCCGGTGGTGCTGGTAGGAGCAGGTAATCTGGGAGCAGCCCTGTTTTCCTACTCGGGATTTAGAACACGAGGGTTTAAAATCGTCGCTGTCTTTGACAAAGACCCTAAGAAGATTGGCTCCAAATGGGCTGATGTAGCGATATTAGATATAGATCGTCTGCCCGAGACAGTAAAGCAAAAAGGCGTAAAGA
>DAOVPH010000146.1 GCA_030629295.1 Candidatus Latescibacterota bacterium
CTAACTCCCATTTAAATAAACTCTCACATAGATAAAGATCTTTAATGCTATCCTGAGCAGGAGAAATGAACTCTTCTTTTTTGATCACGCCGTTAATGAAATGCCTGGCCTCTTCTTCAAAAGCCCATTTCCATTCCAGGACGGGTTCAGCTATACCTTTTCCTTTTTGATAGAACGTCACCCGGGAGGGCACTTGGGGAAGAAGAGGAGGAGCAACCTTTAATTCGAGCCACCCTTCTTCGAAGTAAACCTTAACCTCCTCGTCCCACAAATGGGTTTCTATACCTCCGGTTTCCATAACTGTTTCAAATTCCCCAAAGTCAAACACAGAGGTGGTGTAGGAGGTATAAATATTTTCACCTTTCCTCAGAGAGAAGAATTTTACTCCCTTGGGGTCTCCCAGGAGAAAACGCATTAGGTTAAGGTCATGGCAGAAGTTACCCAGAAAACCGAAATAGAGTTCCCGTTTCTCCTCAGGGATGAAACCCGGAACCTGAAGAGGAGCGGCCTCCTCATACGGGAGAGTCTTCTCGGTTTCGTTGGTGATAATTTGTTGTGGAGAAAAGCCCGGACTCCAGTCGCCGGTGAAATTATGGACTCTGGCAAAGATAATTTTCCCTACTTCCTCGGGAAGGCGGGCGATCATCTCCCTGGCTAACCTACACCCAGGATCGTATCTTTTGTGATAACCGACCATTATCTGAACCTTGTTTTCTGCGGCTGCAGAAATAACTTTTTCGGCCTCCCTGGCATCAACGGCTAAAGGCTTTTCTACGAAAATAGGTTTGCCAGAGGAGATAAGCTCCAAACATATACTCGAATTGATCTGGTACGGAACAATAACCAAAAAAGCATCTATTTCAGGATCCTGAGCTAAATGGTCTATTGAAGAGTAAAATTCTGAAGAGTAAAATTTAGGAATACCGAACCTACGGGTTACCTTTTTCCCCACTTCCTCTCTTTTGTCAGCTAAGGCAACTATCCGGCAGTTTTTTGCCCTAGAGAAATTGGGCAGATGTACCGCCTGGCTCATAAACCCGCAGCCTACGATTCCCAATCTGATGATCTCGACATTTCGGGAAGAGAACAATGACATTACCTCCTTTGAAAAAATCGTTTTCGTAAAAAGCTAAAACAAATGTGTTTGTGCTCTCCGATAAACAAAGCTCCGAACACAGCTATTGTCCATCCGGATCAATCCGCTCATACTGAGGGGTCAGCCTGATCTGGCGGAACATCTCCGTCCCTCCCTGGGAAAGATCAGCCAACAGGATCTCCGTCGCCTTTCGCCCGATCTCATACCTGGGCTGGATCACCGTCGGCAGCGGAGCCGTAATGGCCCTGGTGGTCTCGTAATCCGTTTCATCGGACAGAGAGAAGAAGACGCTGTCGAAGCCGACCATCGGCAAATCCGCCGGAACCCTGATGCCAGCTTCAATGAGCGCCGGCAGCGCCGCCTGCAAATAAAAGTACGAAGCCATGAAAGCACCCTCTACACGAGGCCGAACAGCTACAAACCGGCGCACCGCCTGATCAATCTCCTCGGGAATCCCACCGCCTACTAAGCTGGGATCAACCTCAATTCCCTTTTCCTCCAGGGCCTTTTGATACCCACTGAAACGCTCTACCAGAGCGGTGATTCCACCCCTTCCACCGATATAACAGATGCTGCGTGCGCCCTGAGCCAAAAGATGCCTCGTCGCCCGATAAGCTCCCTCTCTGTTGTCCGTGCCCACATAATTGGCCTCGTAGTCCGGCAGACATCGGTCTACAAAGACAAAGGGAATACCTGCATCCTTCAGCTCGTCATACAAGTTGGCATTCTCGTTATTCCGGGCCGGGGCAACGATGAGCCCGTCCACACGACGCTGGAGCGCCATCGTCAGATGTCTTTGTTCAAGCACACTATCCTCATCGCTGATCCCCAGGATGACTGTCCTGCCGTTCTCCCACATCACCTCCTGAATCCCTCTTATGATGTCCACATAAAACGGGGTAGTCAGAAGCGGCACCACAATCCCTATCGTATCTGTCCGCTGGAACCTCAACTGCCGGGCCGTAATAGAGGGCCTGTAGTTCAGCTCACGGACTGCCTTCCTCACCCTTCTCGCCGTAGCCTCCGAGACACGATAGCCCTGAGCGTTGCTGAGTACCTTCGACACCGTGGAGATTGAAGTCCCGGCCTTGGCAGCTACATCGCTAATAGATATACGCATAAGCCCTCTTTTTAGTCATAGACAAACCGTATTTGTTACCCGCTGTTTGTGATTTTGCGAAATCGTTTTTACAATTATAAAAAATAAATTCCCCTTTGTCAAGGGAAATTTTAGAAAAATTTCAAATTTTTTCAACACCCATCAGACAGTTTCGACTATGGGTACAATCCTCTTACTTTTATCGCCTCGGCAACCTTTTCTACTGCCAGCATATAGGCGGCTGTGCGCATGCTCACCTTTTGCTCTGAAGACAGGTTGAACACAGTCTCGAAGGCATGGGTCATAATATCTCGGAGTTTGAGGTTTACTTCCCGTTCACTCCAGAAGTAGAACTGGATACCTTGAACCCATTCAAAATAGGAAACGGTAGCACCTCCGGCATTAGCCAGGATGTCCGGGACAACAAAGATGCCCCTATCCTCCAGAATTTCATTCGCCTCAGAGGTGGTGGGCCCATTGGCCGCCTCCACAATCACCTTTGTTTTTACCTTATCTGCATTCTGTTCGGTGATCTGATTTTCCAAAGCGGCTGGGACCAGAACGTCGCAGTCAAGAGCTAACAGCTCCTGATTGGTGATTCTCTCAGCATCCGCAAGACCGATAACCGAACCACTCTTCCGCACAGTCTCGGAGACCTTGTCCGGGTCCAACCCCTTTTTATTATAGATACCTCCTTTTACATCACTCACAGCAATGATCTTACAGCCCTGTTGGTTAAGAAGATAGGCAAGATTCCCGCCCACATTACCATAACCTTGAATAACATATCTCTGAGTTAGAGGATCAAAACCAAGCTTTTTGGCGATGTCAAAGATACAATACATAACACCTCTGGCCGTTGCGGTGTTTCTGCCTAAGGATCCCCCTATACTGATAGGTTTACCCGTCACCACTCCGGGGACAGAATAACCTCTGTCCATACTAAAGGTGTCCATAATCCAGGCCATAACTTGAGGATTAGTGTTAACATCGGGAGCAGGTATGTCTTTTTCTGGACCAATAAAAGAGATGATCTCACTAACGTATCTTCTGGTTAGTCTTTCTATCTCCCTTAGAGAGAGCTTTGGGGGATCACAGATTATCCCCCCTTTGGCACCTCCATAGGGTATTCCCACTACAGCACACTTCCAGGTCATCAACATAGCCAGAGCTTTCATTTCATCTAAGGTCACATCTGGATGGTATCTTATCCCCCCTTTAGCCGGGCCTCTGGTTACACTGTGCTGAACTCTAAAACCAGTAAAAACCTCAATATCTTCATTGTCCATTCTTATAGGAATCGAGACGATCAGTTGTCTTTTGGGATGTTGCAGTATCTTATGGATCCCCGGATCCAGGCCAATACGTCCGGCCACACTATCCAACTGTTCAAGTGCCATACGCCAGGGATTGAGACTGTTGCGCTTCATCTTAAACTCCTTTGCGTTCAGGAAACATAATAAAGAAATGAAAAATACTTCGATGCTTGTTTAATATAATGCGCTCTTGCCCGTCTCTCGGGTCCTGATCCTGAGAGCATCTTCCACAGGGATCACGAATATCTTACCAGAGCCGATGGTTCCGGTATAGGCTAACTTCTGGATGTCGGAGATGACCTTCTCTACCAATTCTTCGTCTACTACGATCTCCAGTTTTGTCTTTGGCCGAAATTTGACCTTTCTGTTTCTCCTCTCTCCCTCGATAAATCCATGCTGTCTTCCGAAGCCCTTTACCTCGGTAACGCTCATCCCTTCCACGCCAGCTTCCACTAAGGCATCCTTGATTTCTTCTAACTTAAAGGGTTGAATAAAGCACTCTATCTTTTTTAACATTTTTCTCCTCCTGGTGTTTATCTTAGATTACATTGCGGGCAGTTGGGGGATTTTCAACAGCTCTTTTAGAACTAATGTGGTGGCACCCAGGGCGCCTTGCAGGTCTCCGAAGGACGAGAGCCTGATCTGAACAGCGTTTCTGGGGATCTGAAGGGCACACTGCTGCACTGTTTTCTCCACTGGTTCCAGCAGCAGACGACCTGCCTTGGATACCCCCCCACCGATAATAATCATCTCCGGATTGATGAGATTGATCAGCGTAGTCAGACCATATCCAAGATATTGTCC
>DAOVPH010000133.1 GCA_030629295.1 Candidatus Latescibacterota bacterium
GAAATTTATTAGCAGGCAGGAAGGTGTCAAAGAGCCTGTCGATCTGATCTCCGATGTCGACAAAATTTTCCAGTGGTCTCCATCTTACCAGTGCCATTGTAATTACCTCCTTTTGTTAAGAGTAATTGGTCCCGAGGGGTTCCCTTCCCTGGGGAACGGTTGCCTTATTTTTCTACTGAAAGTTGGAGCAATCTCCGTGCCACACCCCGAGAAAGAGAAAAAATTTCTCCAGGACAGACAGCAATCATAGTATTATTGTGGGTTAACGGCGGACCAAGAAAATTTTATCACTCTGTGTAGAGAAGATGCCGCTGTGTCAATTGTTCAATAGAACTATGCTATAATGACAACAGAAAGCCAAATTGGCAAGCGGACGCGTTGAGCAGGAAAGAGTTAGTAAAGGAGAGACTAACGGAATAGGGGAAAGAGCTTTGCAGTGGGCGTGTTCAGCGATCTGAGTCTGTAGTGCCTGCTTGGCACGCTGGATCAAAAACAGAACTGGCAGAACAGCATAACCCGATCTGTCCCTAAGCCTGGGATAACGCCGATGGCCAGAGGGACCTCCTTTCTGTTCAAACCATAGAGATGAGCATCGATATAGGCATCTATGATGGCATAGAGTTTAATCCCGGCCCACCAGAGGATGAGGGTATTTCTGCGCCCACGGGAGGAAGCATTGTCCTGGGTGCACCTTTCTTCAAGCACTATTTGGGTGAGGAGAAAGGATTCGGCGCAGAGAAACAGAGAACCCTTGAGGGGCTTTCGGTTGTAGAATTGTCCCCATCCGGGAAACAGAGCAGAGCGGACCGCCGCCCCAGTGGGGGATTTGACCTCAGCCTGCTGAGGGGATGTCTCTGCTATACTGACAGATGTACAGGTAAACAAACACAATAAAACAACTATGACAAACCTAAAAGGTCTCAAATGAAAACGCCTCCGTCGATGGCGATCTTGGCTGCTCCTAAAAGGGCTGCATCTTCTCCCAGTTGAGTAGGGATTACCCGGATTTTCTCCTTAACTCCTGGAAATCCTCTCTCTAAGATAGTGCGTCTCACCGGATTAAAGATAAGATCGCCCGCATTTGCCAGTCCTCCCGTCAGGGCAACCATCTCTACATTGAGCAGATTGATGGCGCTAACCAATCCCACCCCCAAGAAGAATCCGGTCTCCTCGAACATCTCCAAGGCGAATTTGTCTCCCCTTTGGGCGGCTTCAAACACGGTTTTACTGGTTATCTGTTCTGCTTCGGTCAGCAGGCTCTTCGGCCTCTCTCTTTCCATCCTCTCGCTGGTGCGGCGGGCTATTGCACTGGCAGAGGCATAGAGCTCTAAGCATCCGTAGTTACCGGAGCCACACCTGGGGCCGTTGAAATCCACGGTTATATGTCCGATCTCGACTGCATTCCCGTTGAATCCGTGAAGCAGTCTGCCTTCGCAAATAGCACCGCCACCTATGCCCGTACCTAAAGTGGCGCAGAGAAAGTTGTCCACATCTCTACCTGCTCCTTTCCATCTTTCTCCTACCGCTACCACATTGGCGTCATTGTCTACAGTGACCGGGACACTGAACTCCTCCTCCACAATCTTCTTCAGGGGGACAGTCCCCCAGGTGGGCAGATTAACCGGAGAGAGCGCCACACCCTGGAAGGGGTCAAGGGGCCCTGGGGATCCTATCCCTACTCCTCCGAGCTCGTTAGCTGAAATACCCTCCTTTTCTGCCACCATTCGGATGCCATTCACGATCTGCCTGAGGGAGGCATCCTGGCTCACCTGGGCAAGTATGGGTCGTTTGTCCCTTTGCAGCAGATTTCCCTCCTCATCTATCAGGCCAGAGGCGACATTTGTCCCCCCGATATCCACTCCCACAAATAACTTCTCCATTCTTTTCCTCCTATCAATAGTTGGTAGTCTCCTGGACTGGCTAAAGTTCGTACTGCTAAGCTAACAAGCAGCTTCAGCCCTTTGTTTGTCATCGAGCTCAAATAAATCTCTCAAGTTTACTCACTTTGTAAAGATAACTCCCTGGCTCGGAAAAGTCAATATACTTAGAGAAGGAATATTTTTGTGACTTATCTGAATTTTTTTGCAGATTATCCACTTCTCGCTTGACATTTTTATCAGGACATATTAATTTTTAGATGTCATTCTTAAAATATAGAAAAGGGAGGAAAAATGCGAAAGATCCTGGAAAGATGTCCCAGTTGTGGAGCAAAATTGGAAGTAACTCGGCTAAGTTGCTCAAGTTGCGGTACTATAATCGAGGGGCATTATTCGCCCTGTGCATTTTGTAAGCTCTCGCCGGAGAGTCTGGGATTCTTGGAGATCTTCGTCAGATGCCGGGGTAATATTAAGGAAATGGAGCGGGAGTTGGGCATATCTTACCCTACTATCAGGAACCGGCTCAACCAGGTGATCAGAGAGCTGGGTTACGAGGTGAGGGTAGAGGAAGAGCCGGAGTTTGGTGCCAAGCGACGGGAGATTTTACAGATGTTGGACGAAGGAAAGACCAGTGCCCGTGAGGCAGCCCAGATGCTCAGAGAAGTGAAGAAATAACAGAGGGGGGTGATCGACAGAGAGGGAGAGGGCGAGAGGGGAGAAAAATCCCTTGCGATTCCTTCAAGGGGGAAAAGGGGTTCTAATACAATTAAACGCTATCTTACATCACAAACAAATAGAAGGGGGCAAAGATGACCGAGGAAAGGATAAAGATTCTGAAGATGCTGGAAGAGGGCAAGATCAGCGTTGACGAGGCGGCCAAGCTTCTTGAGGCCCTGGAGGACTCGCAGTCCGAAGAGACAACGGCGAGCAGAAAGCGCGGATGGCTGCGCATCCGGGTGGTGGAAAAAGGCAAAGAGACAGCCAAAATCAATATTCCACTTTCCCTGGTGCGGTTCGGGATGAAATTTATCCCTCTCCATGCCCGCAAACAGATGCTCGAAAAGGGCGTCGATCCAGAAGATATTCTTCGGGAGATAGAGTCCGGTACAGTGGGAAAGTTGGTGGAGGTCGAGCAGGGCAGCGATCAGGTGGAAGTCTGGGTTGAATAGAACCCGAATACTATGTTTAGAACCACAGAGCGCCGTAGTGCGGCGAAGCCGCAGCCAAAATTCAGATTTGGGGTTGCATATTGCGGAGCTTCTGTTTCAGGAGGCCCCCGCGAGTGCTCGCCCACCCGTCCTCGGGTGGGCCCAGACGGCCCGGCGACGGGCCTTTGAGCAGAAGAAAGTTGGTGTCTTGATGCCGCTTCTCGCCAGGGCTGCATCAACAAACCTTGTTAAAAAAACAAGATTTCGCAGGGTTGTAGCACAGAGATGAATTTATGAAAAGACGACCTTCAAGCTCCCATCATAAATAGGGTTACAGTGAAGAACTCCGGGAATTCCTCTAAAAAGATCAAACACTAAGACAATCATAATCGTTATACAGGTGTAAGAGGTCGGGAGTGCTTGACCGTATGGTCACCACGGGATGGAACAGGGATATGACGCTCGCTGATCTCTACGAAGCCTTCGAGGGAGAATTGCATCGCTACGCCATTCGTCTGGTACGGGACCCGGACCAGGCCGACGACCTATTGCAGGAAACATTCATCCGTGCGATGGCCAACCTTGAGCTATTAGGTCAGTTGAACGTCCATCAACGCCGGGCCTGGTTATACCGGGTGTTAAAGAATCTGTTTCTCGATGCACAGAATATGCACCGACGGGAACAACTTTTAGTTAAACAGCTTACCCAGGAGACCCAGTTTGCCAGCAATCCATGGATAGGGATGATGTCACCAAGTCTGTTCGACATGGTCCCCGAACGCTGCCAAGAGCTTCTCCGAAAGCGCTACCTTCTGGGTATGACCAGCGAGGAGATCGGCCGTGAGCTTGGGATTCCCGCGGCTACCGTCCGGTCACGACTTCATCTGGCTATCAAATATCTTCGTGCCAACAAATCACGATTTCTTTAAAGGAGGAAGAAAATCATGGAAAAGAAGGATATGGAACAGGGGAAGGTCCTCGGCAACGTAGGGGTTCTGGACCTTCGGAGTGCAACAGAGGAGTCCGTCGCCGGGATCAGCCGGGTGCGAAACGTCGGAATGGTGCTCTATTCCCGGGAAAGCGCTGGCTTAGTAGCACGGCTTAACATGGGCAACTTAGGAGCATCCATAGAGGCACCGGCCGATGCCAAGATACTCACAGGCCAAGTGGTGTTCAGCCGCAACTACTTCAAGAATCAAGCTGCACCTTTAAACCTGGTGGTTGCAGGTCAACTGATCGTCCATCCGGACGTATCGGCGGAGGACATTGAGACAGGACTCGGTGATCTGATCGTATCCGGCCAGCTCATCTGCCCGGAGCACCTGGCGGGTACGATTCACTCCAAGATCCGTCATTTGAGCGGCCAGGAGATAACCTATATTCAATGTCCCCGGATAGCAGTGGGTAAACTCACCCTGGATGAGAATTACCTGCGTTCGCTGGACGATGCCTCAGAACTGGTAGTGGTTGGCGAGCTGATCCTGCCGCAGGTTCTACCTAATGAGCTTCTGGAACAAAAAATCCGAAGGATTCAGGTCATCGGTAAGATCACATGCCACGAGGAGAATGTGCAGATCCTTCTCGCTCGTATGGACGATAAAACAGGCTCACCCAAGGTGACGACCATCCCCGCCGGTTTTGAGCTGGTGGAAGGGCCCCTGAACCTAAATGCCGATCTACTGGAAGCCCTGCCGGCACGAAAGCTGTATTGTACAAACCGGGTTCAGGTGGATCGAGAGGTGGATTCCGCAGCGTTGGACAACGGCCTGGAAGCACTCGCGGTCAAGGATATGGTAATCTGTCCGACGGCGCTTAAAGGCGTGATCTATCGTAAGTGCAACGTGCTCGA
>DAOVPH010000201.1 GCA_030629295.1 Candidatus Latescibacterota bacterium
AGGACAGCTCTCGATCTTGGTGAAGCAGTAAAGTCTCTCTACCGGCTGTTGGAAGACTTCACTGGTGTCCACCGGGGCCTTGTTGACCACGGTGTCACAGATGGCTATCTCGGTCACTGACAGGGTGTCGGCAGGAGCTTTCTCCTTGCTCTCTTCAGCCAGACAAAGCCCGGGGAGCAACAGCGAACAAAGAAATACTATCAAAGCCATCTCTTTTCTGCAGAACATAACTGCACCTCCTGTTAAATAGATTAAGGTTCCTTCTTCCTTAAAACTGCTACTGCTACAGCATGACTTTGGGTGTGGGAGAGGCTGAGCAGGATCTCTCCGCCTGTTGTGGCCTGAGCTGCCTTTCCCTTCAGCTTCACCTCCGGCTTTCCGTGATGAGTGTTGACTATTTCCACATCGGTCCAGTTGATTCCTATTTGGGGTCCGATTGCCTTGGACACGGCCTCTTTAGCGGCGAAGCGAGCAGCTAAAGAGGTGTATCTGTTCCCCTGGCCCAGACAGTACTCTATCTCTCTGGGAGTGAACACCCGCTTCAGAAACCTCTGTCCCCACCTCTGGACCGAGTCTCGGATACGATCAACCTCTACAATATCAACGCCGATCGATTCAACCATCTTTCGTTCCGCGTGGTAACTTGTTATCGATTATCTCCAATATCTCACTGATGTCGTCGATCTCGAAATCTGCCCCGGACTGTCTGGTACCAAAGGTGTCTCCGTAACGGGCGAAGACCGTTTTTATTCCCACGTTTTTGGCCCCGACCATATCTCTCTCTGGCCAGTCACCTACCATTAATGCCTCCAAGGGGGCGACTTTGAGCAGAGAGAGGACTTTTCTAAATGGGATTTCACTGGGCTTGTGGACACCCGTGTCTTCAAAGGTGAGGACAAAATCGAAGATATGATGCAACTGCAGAGAGCAAAGCCTGAGCCAGGCCTGAAGTCGTGGGGCATCGGAGAGAACCGCCAGCTTTATTCCCCGCTTCACCAACCCGGTCAGAGTCATATTGACATGCGGATAGAGCACCAGGGCCGCCTCTCTGGCCTTCCGATAGGCAACGATGGCAGCGGCGTGAATCTTGTAGTTGATGTCGCCCAGTTGTTCGTTTAAGAAACGGTCAAAGACCCTCTGGTATTCTATCCCCTCTTCCTCATAAATCTTGTAAATCTCTTCTTTGGCTTCTTGTTTCGACATCCTCAACCCGGCGTCTACCATAGCATCCACTGCCGCATCGATGGCGGCCTCCTTCATTCGCATAAAATCAACCAAGGTATTGTCTAAATCGAAGATCACTGCTTTGATCATCTGTTCTTACCTTCGTTTTATATCCTTATCTGCTCCAGTTCCTGATCGGACATAGGTTGTACCACTATAGCATTGGCTTCGTCCCCGTGCATTTTCCGGAATTCCACCTCTACCTGGGGCAGCTCTCTCTGGTGGCTGTATCGGGCGCAGATGCGAGCGGCTGTCTGAATAGAGGAGGGCTCTGGCGAACCGATCACAACTGCCAGGGTGCTTCTGCCCCCCTTGACCCCTAATTTCAAGTTCTCATCTGAAACCAGCCGGCTCAGTTTCTCATTCTCCTCCGCATTTCTTCCACAAACCAACTTCGCTTGCTGACTCAGACGAAAGTGTCTACCCAGACGCAGAAGCTCGATATTTCCTGCCGAATCCTGGCGGTGTTCAAACAGGTCTTTTAACCGGCGAGCAAATTCACTGTCTGTGAGCAAACACCCTCCAGCGGGAGATGGATATTGGCTTATACCCCACTGTTTGGCCAATCGCATCTGTGCTTTCCGGGATCTGCCACTTATTGCTAAGAGTTTCTCTCTGTCCACTATTCCCTGTTGCTCCGGAATGGTGGGTTTCATCAGTTGAGCACACAGGGGACGAAGAAGTCTGCCCTCCAGTTCGCTGTCTCTTTCTACTATCCTCATTGTATCCCGTCGTTGAGACATCGGACGCTGGCCCAAAACCTCACCGGTGAAGACGAACTCAGCTCCCAGTTGTTCCATAATCTGCTTGGCTCGGCAGAGCATAAATATCCGGCAGTCAACACAGGGATTAAGACCCTTCCCGTAGCCGTGCTGCGGGTTCTTGAGCATCTCAAGGTAGTCTGCCCCCACATCGACTCTCTTCAATTCCATCCTCGACTGATCGCACATTTGTTCTAACTGAGAGTACCCCCCGGTCTCAGTCAGAAACGGCGTAGAGAAATTTACCACGATTACTTCAATACCCTGGTCCAGCATTAATCGGAGGACAAGGATGCTATCCAGCCCTCCTGAGAGTAGCCCCACTGCTTTCTTCCCAGCCAAATGTCATTCCTTCTGCTTAGGTGAAAATATTGAAACTCTAACCTGTGATAAGATACATTTTTTCCTTTCTCAAAGCAATTCTTTTTTATCTCCTCCGGGAATCTGGGCGAAATGATCCCTCTCCAGTCTCCGCAAAAACAGAAACCTCCCAGCAAGATTTCAGGAACGAACAGGGGAGTTTGCCTTTTTCGTTTTTTCCCCTTGCTTTTTCTGGATCCATTGTGTATAATCCACTGTAGCTTGCTTCCATAGGACATCCCTTCTGTGGGATAATTTTATTCCTGATATCCTCCGGGTTGAGGGATATTACACCGGCTGTGGTCTGAAAGATTGGGCCAGAGAACAATACAGCAGATTAGAGGTCAAGGCAGACAACTGGGTTGAATGTGGGGATTGTGAGGAAAAATGCCCCTTCAATCTGCCTATCCGAGAGGTGCCGAAAAGGGCGAACAGAGTTTTGAGGACAGACGGTCACCCCCGTATTGGATACCAATGCATTCTTAGCTCTTACGAGGGAATTTTCGTCCCACATAACAACTTGCACGCTGCAGAGATTTTTTGCCCAAAATAGCTTTTCCCCCTTGACAATTTGGACTCTTTTGCTTAGATTCAGACCTCGTCAAATTAGCTCAAAATTGCGCGGCTTTTTTGGACACTTTTCTGATCGGGAACGTTGCCGACAGAGAATTTTAGAATTTTTCCATTTAGTAGACGCGGTCTGAGGTTATTAAGTGAATTGCACAACTCTTTTTGGGCGCTGCGATAGCGCGGCACATCCA
>DAOVPH010000113.1 GCA_030629295.1 Candidatus Latescibacterota bacterium
GGCCGTAGCTTCCATATTCTGAGCGTCTTGGAGGGTGAGGGGAAACTCTTTTCCCCAGAAGAGGAAGAAAATATAGGCAGGGGAGAATCTATACTACTGCCGGCAGCCACAGGGACCTACGGAATTAGGGCATCGGCACCCCTACGAGTGCTAAAATCCTATGTCCCGGACCTGAGACAGGACATTATCTTGCCCCTGAGAAATCTTGGCAAATCTGACCAGCAGATCTCGGCCTTGGGCGGTCAGGGCAGGAGTAACGATATCGTTCCTCTGCTTGGGCGAAAATAGTCATTGGTGACTGGTGAACTTCATCCGGCACTCACAAGAACCAGTTAACTAATTCCCTATTTTGCTCCGGTGTGCCCCAGCGGGAATTTACTGATGCGTAAGCTGTTGACAAATTCGGATAAGATCCTAATAGTAGCGCTTCTATTTCTTGCTCTTGCCAGCTTCTGGGTTATACCCGGCGTTGGGAAACAGGGCAGGATTGTCTTGATTGAGCAGAACAGTGAGTTAGTAAAAAAGTTGCCCTTGGACAAAGAGACAACAGTGGAAGTTGAGGGTCACCTGGGCACAACTGTGGTGAAAATCGAGGGGGGCAAGGCCAGGATCGTCAGCTCCCCCTGTCCCAAAAAGCTCTGTGTCCGTATGGGATTTATCAGTAAGGCCGGGGAGATAGTAGTGTGTGTGCCAAACAAAGTGGTGGTGCGAATAAAAGGGGGAAAAGAGATAGACGCCGTGACCCGATAGAGTCTCGCCAAGTAGTCTACCTGGCACTCCTGAGTGCAGGGGGACTGGTGCTGTTTGTCTTTGAAAGCCTGGTCCCTTATCCTATGCCCTGGATGAGGCTGGGATTGGGCAACACGGCTACGCTGCTGGCCCTTTTTCTGTTCACCCCCCGGGAGGCACTGCTGGTAACCCTGATCCGGGTAGTGGCCGGCTCTCTGGTTGTGGGCAGATTCTTTACCCCTTCGTTTCTCCTCAGCTTGTGCGGCGGGCTGGCCAGCTTGGGGGCGATGAGCTTAGTTCACAGGCTCTTCTATCCTCAGTTCAGCCCTGTCGGAATCAGCATCCTGGGAGCACTGGCGCATAACTTAGCGCAGTTGACAGTAGTGTATCTGCTTTGGGTGAAGGGAGCGCAGATACTGTTCTTCCTGCCGATGTTTCTCTTCTCCAGTGTGGCTACAGGTTTTGTCATCGGGGTCCTGACAATTCTTGCATTACAGAAACTCCGTGCCTTCGGGTTTTCTGTAGCTTTTGACCATAAGGATGCCGTCCACAGCGTGTGGCCTTAACAGAGTTCTCAGTGATGATCCGTTCGTAAAAAATCCCCGAGAGTGATTGCTCCCTCTCCCTTGAAGGGAGAGGGAGCAGTTTGGACTTTTCACAAGTCAATCAAATATCACCACAAAGACGCAAAGAACGCAGAGAAAAACATAATCATTTAATTATTTAAAACATAATTCCCTTTGCTTCCTTGGCGACTTTGCGGTGAAAATCGATTGTAGGCACTTTTCACGAATGGATCAAGATTGGACTATTCTGTAATCATTAACAACATGTTGCCGCTTTGCGTGTTTGCTTTTAAAAAACAACCGTGGGGACTGTTACAGATGAATCAATCGCGAGATGGTTCGAGAATCGTCTTTCAATTTCGGATAAAGGCCTTTGAATACCTGGTAGTACTCCTGATATCTTCTGACATTCTCCTCTATAGGATAGGTTGGAGGGCTATAAGTTATTGTCTTCTGACAAGCAGCCTCAACACTTTCGTAGATTCCGGTCCCTACGCCGGCGATCAACGCTGCTCCGAAGGCAGCCTGTTCAGGAACCTCTGCCGTGGTCAGTTCCATGTTGTAAACATCTGCCTGTATCTGTCTCCATAAAGCGCTTCTCGCGCCTCCTCCTGAGGCGATGCCTCGGTGCGGCTCTGTCCCCCCCAGCTTCCTCATTATTTCCAGCGAATCCCTCATCGCCAACACCACGCCCTCCATAATTGCCCTTATCAAATGGGCGCGGCTGTGGCAAAGGCTAAGGCCGAAGAACATCCCTCTGGCGTTTGGGTCCATATGGGGTGTCCTCTCCCCAATCAGATAGGGAAGGAATAGCAGCCCGTCCGACCCAGCCGGTATCGCGGCTGCCTCCCTGTCCAGCTCTGCGTAACTGCCTCCGAAATTATCTCTAAACCAGCGAAGGCAAAGCCCAGCAGAGAGGATAGCACCCATTAAAAACCACTTACCAGGAAGGACATGACAGAAGGTATGGGTTCTCAGCTGCGGATCTACTATCACTTCGTCCAAAGGAGTAAACAATTGTCCTCCAGTGCCAATGGTGGAAAGCAGGTCCCCAGGGGCTATAACCCCGTTACCCACGGCTGCAATAGGCTGATCACCTCCGCCAGTCACCACCGGAGTGCCTTCTGCAAGTCCGGTCTCCAAGGCTGCCTGCCGAGTGACACGGCCCGCTACAGCCGTAGATTCGATAACAGGAGGGAAAACTCTGGAGGGCAATCCAAGCTCCTCCAATAGTTCAACCGACCAGTGCCTCTGCTGGGTATCAAATAGCAAAGAGCTGGAGGCATTCGTTGCATCGGTACAGACCTCCCCACAAAGGCGAAACCGGACATAGTCGGCCGGCAGCAAAACCTTGTCTATCGCCTCAAACTTCCTGGGCTCATTTTCCCTTATCCACAGAAGAGTGGGGGCCATAAATCCCGGTGCCACCGGATTGGCAGTGATGCGGATCAATCTCTCCCTGCCAATACTGGCATAGATCTGATCGCATTGCCTCTTCGTCCTTTGATCGGCCCAGATTATGGCTGGTCGAATCACCCTCAGGTCTTTGCCCAGCAGGACTGTTCCGTGCATCTGTCCGGAAAGGCCTATTCCCGATATCCTTTGGGGATTGACAGAAGATCTTTTGAGCACTTTGCAGATGCTTAGCATGGCAGCATCCCACCAGCTGTCCGGATCCTGTTCAGCCCAGCCTGGCCGGGGGGTATCAATCTGGTATTCCTCTCCAGCCAGGGCTGTAACCTCTCCTGACTCATTGATAAGCAGAGCCTTGGCCGCTGAGGTTCCAATATCTATTCCTAAGAGATATCTCATTATTCTGATCTGTGAGTCCCCCTCCCCCAGCCGGGGATAAATCCCGGTGCCACAAGCCACTGATTTTGCATTGCTAATTGCTACTTTTGCATTGTAAATCTTTCACCCTTCGTAGCAGGCCCAGATGAGTTCCTTCACGGTGGTTGTTGCCAGGCATACCACCTGATCTGCGGCCCCGTAGTAGATCTTCACCTCATCGTCGTCTTCGACAATAGCCCCGTTACAAAACACAGCATTGGGCACATCGCCGGTGCGCTCGTAAATCTCTTTTGGGCCCAGGATGGAATGGCGAGAGCGGGCAATCACCTTCGAGGGGTCCTTTAGGTCCAGCAGACAGACGCCGAGTTTATAGATCCGGGTGGAGGCATTGAGTCGCACGCCGTGGTAGATGCAAAGCCACCCCTGTTTGGTCTTGATGGGCACCGCTGCTGGTCCCAGTTTCTCCTCGTCCCAGCAGTGCCAGCGAGTACGCATAATCAGACTGGATTTACCCCAAAAGGTCAAGTCAGGTGAGTAAGAAATCCACATATCGCCGCCTCCGTATTGATTCAGCGGGCGATCAAGTCGGGCATAGAGTCCATCTATCTTCTCCGGAAACAGCACCCCGTTTCGCTGTTCGGTCTCTGATGCAAAGGGAAGCCGTTCGTAGTGCACGAAGTCTTTGGTGCGAATCAGACCCAGCCGGCAGCCGAAATTGGCTTCAGAACAGAACATTATATAATACCAGCCGTCCAGCAGAGTGATGCGGCCATCATAGCGATTTGTCTCATAAAGATCGTATCCAGGCCCTCCGGGAATATTCGCCGAGTCTTTCCACACCTCAAAGTGTACTCCATCTTTGCTGGTAGCCACCCGGAAATGGGAAATCCGGTCATTGTCCTCTACTCGCAGAAACAGCAGATAGCGGTCGCTGAATTTGATCGCTCCCGGATTAAAAACCGAATTGCAATACACTGGTATATCATCAATAGTCAAGAGTGGGTTACCTTCATAGCGTTTGACCACTTCTCTGTTTAGGAATTTTCTCTCATCTCCCATCAAAGTACCCTCCCTTCTATCCAAATACTCAGTTTAATTAGCCGTGGGTGGTATTTCACAGCAACCTTTGTGCAAGGCGAAAGGAAGACAAAAAAATCCAGAAGCGATTCGATTATGAACCACTTCTGGATTTTTGATCTAAGGATCAGTCTGTTGCCAGAACGCACGGCACCTGTGAGTCTGTTTACTACCAGGTGTACTGACCGATATTGGCTATGCCTCCAGGCTGGGTGAGAGCATGCACGATCAGATTGACACCGAACTGCAATCCTCGTTCTCTTCCGGTGGCCTCACTGTCTCCCCAGTACCAACTTATGTTCACGTCGCTGAAGACTACTGCCAACCTTCCTCTTATGTCAATTCCTTCCAAGTAGTTGACATTGCCTCCGCTGGCGCCGCCCAGGGGTGGCCCGTCGTCGAAATCATAGAAACTGTGGAACACGGGATGGGTCTTAGGAATGCGGAAAAATCTACAATCTCTTCCCAGGGCTTCGCCCAACACAAACTTCGCTTGTTGATCGAAAGTTGTGCCTTTTATCCCTCCTGAAGGAGACGCGCCCGGCTTAGGGCTCTTGGAAATATCCTCGATATAGAGAAAGCCTCCGCTACGCAGATAGTTGCCGAGGTTCTCTACCTCCACTGGACTCAAGGAGACTATACACTCAGAACCGGTCATATAGATAAACGGGGCGGAAGATAGTGCCGGGTCGCTCAGTTCGATTATCTGGCCCTTGATACTGGTCTTAATCTTCGTCTGGTCATTCATATAGCGCAGAAGATTAGGTATGGCCAGAGGGAAAGTATCGACCTTTGGATCCTGATAGTTAAAGCGCACCAGAGTCATATTGAAATATCCGGTAATCGCTTTTTTATCCTCCGGATTGGT
This sequence comes from Candidatus Latescibacterota bacterium, assembly GCA_030629295.1. GTDB lineage: Bacteria > Latescibacterota > MVCY01 > MVCY01 > MVCY01 > MVCY01. Next base: position 5,032 of record DAOVPH010000113.1, read on the forward strand.
GATAATCACTGCATTATATCTTCCTGTGTCCAAGTGTTCTATCCCCAATAGTTCCGATTTTATGCTAATTGCCTCTTGCACTGAGGTCATTCTGGTGGGTTGAATAAGCTCCACAGGTTTAAACTCGACCTCGGCTGCCTTTGCTCCACTGGGGGGGGCATAGAACTGGACTCCGGCCGTGATGGCACCAAATAGATCTGCCCCCAACGAGCTGATATCTACCAGCTTAGTAAGATCGGTCACCGGGCGAGGCTGGTCGGCTCGGGTCAGCATCTCCATCTGGACTTCGGATATCTCGGGCCTTTTAGCAAGATCAAAGGCTTTCTTAAGAATGGGAGGCCGAGGCATAAATCTGACAGCAAACTCCGGTGGCTTCTCGAAAACCCCCCGGTAGAATAAAGCTACACCCAAGACAGCTCCGTGCAGAAAGATGGAAATCAGCAGTGACACACTGGTTATTTTTCGTCCTCGTTTA
>DAOVPH010000086.1 GCA_030629295.1 Candidatus Latescibacterota bacterium
AGGAGGCGGGGAATACAGATGTGATAGAGTTCCACGGCAACGCTCGACGGCTGTCCTGCACCAAATGCGGCAGGCAGTTCAAGGCCGAGGAGCTTCAGTTGGAAAGCTTGCCCCCTAAGTGCCAATGCGGTGGCGTTCTCAAACCAGATGTGGTCTTCTTCGGAGAGTTAATACCCCCTGAGGCCCTGCAGCGGGCCCAGCAAGAAGCGCAGAGCTGCGATCTAATGCTGGTGATCGGCACCTCGGCAGTGGTCTACCCCGCCGCCGATATACCCAGGACAGCTAAATGGTGCGGCGCCCAAGTGGTAGAGATAAATCCTGAAACTACTGCCTTGAGCTTCTCCGTCTCCGCTTACATCATAAAAGGTGCTGCCGGAGAGGTGCTGCCTCAGATCGTAGAGGAATTGAGCCCAGTTTTGGAAAACACCGAAACAAAGAATGATTGACTCGTAAAAAGTAATAAAGTCGTCATTCCGAACGAAGTGAGGAATCTGATGTGTCGATGAATTACAGTAGCTTATCAGATGCTTCGACAAGCATGACAAAAAGAGACTTTTTACGAGTCAAGAATGAGAATTAGTGACTGCTTCACCACTCACCAGTCACCAAACAATACTCAGTGCCTTTCGGTGTTTTTCAGTGTTCAATTTTCCGGACTTAGGCTGGAGGAAAGATGACGAAATCAGAGAAATATTCGCAGGTTGAAGAGCCTTACCCATTACCGGATACAATGCAAGCAGTGCTGCTTTCCGGTGTGGGCATGGAGAACCTGAGACTCGAAAAAGTGCCAGTGCCGGATTGTGGGCCGCACCAGCTTCTGGCCCGGGTGGACGCTGCCATTGCCTGCGCCTCGGACAACAAGCTGATCGACCAGGGGGCAGACCACCCCTTCATCTACGGCTGGGATGTCTGTAAATACCCAGTGATCATCGGCCACGAGGGGGCCGTTACCGCGGTAAAGGTGGGGGAAAATCTGCGAGCCGGATACCGGGTGGGGCAGAGATTTGCCGCTCAGCCTGCCATACCCAGCGGCCCTTATCACCACCGGGAAAGGTACCGAAACAACGCCGAAGGCATCAGCAAGGTGGCGATGGGCTATACCCTACCCGGCCTGTTTGCCGAATATGTGCTGATCACAGAAGAAGCGCTGGACAACGACTGTCTGCTTCCCTTACCTGAGGAAAAGACTCCCTATTTCGGGACAGCCTTGACCGAACCCCTCTCCTGCGTCATCGCAGCCCAGCAGAGAACGGTGCATATTCTAAAAGAGAGTCTCTCTGCCCCTCGCAATGCTCAACTGGGACTGAAAAAGGGCGGGCGGGTGCTGAGCGTGGGCGCCGGCCCTATGGGACTTATGCACCTCGAGGTGGCTATGAGCTACCGCCCTGAGCTGATAGTAGTGTCAGAACCCCTACCGAACAGACTTAAACGGGCGAAACGCCTGTTTGAGGACAAAGCCGGTAAGTTGGGCATTGCTTTCCTCTGTATCCCACCAGAGAAACTGGAACAGGTTATAACTACTCAAACCAAAGGAATGGGTTTTGACGACATTATCGTCGCGGTGGGCAATGCCAAGCTACAGGAGAAGTCCTTTGACTACCTTGCCCCGGGTGGGGTGACAAATCTGTTTGGCGGCACCAGGTCTGGCGAAAGTTTGATTCAGGTTGATGCTCGCAGAATCCACTACGACGGGGTCTCCGTTGTTGGCTCCAGCGGCAGCGACCCCTCGGATGTGGCCCAGGTGCTGGAGATGATGGCTGCCGGAATCATTGACCCGGGTAACTACATCGTGAAATGCGGCGGCTTAGACAGCGCTATCGCCTTAATTCAAGCCCTCAGAGAACGTAAGATAGATGGCAAGGGCGTAATCTATCCCCACACCAAAGTTCCCCTGATCGACATCCAGGGCTGGAATGGAGAGAAAGAACGAGAGTTCTTGGAAAGTCATCTGGTGAGCGGTTGATTAGCCTGGAGAGAAAGGAGGACTATAGACTATGGGAACTTTGATAAGAAAGAGATGGATAATAGCAGTGGCCCTGATGTTAGTGGGCTATGGTGGTAGTTGGGTGTCGAAAGAGAGATTTACAAACAGCTTAAACACAGTCAAGTTTTTTGGTGTAAAAACTTGTTATGCCCAGCAGGAATTAACCGGAAAGAGCCTAATAGCTGACAGTGTAGATGTTTCCAATAGACAGATAAAAGAGGCCATCGAAGTACGGCAAAAGTATATTGAGGCGGTGCGAGCAGGTGATTGGAAACGGGGTCGTCAGCACTGGAATAAAGAGGAGGCCAGAAGAGGTACAATCTACAACATATATTGCAGTTCCTCTGAGAGGTATCAAATGATCGCGAAGCAGTTTATCGACATCGTTACTAATGCCTCAAAGATGGGGGATTTTATCAAGTTGACGGTAAATTGGCAGAATGAGGCTTCAAAAAGAACGGTTTTTACAGAGATATTGTATGTTGTACCAGAAGATGGCAAACTTGTATTGGCACATCCATTAATAGCAATGACTCGAGACTGGAACAGGCAAGAAACAAAGTATCTTATATATCACTATTATCTGGGTCACATATTCAGCCCAAGAAATGCTGCTGCAATGGACAGTTTTGTTCGAGATTTGTTAGAGCTCTTTCAGGTGAAACAGGACCGGAAGATCGCTTATTATATCTTTCCGCCCAACCAGGACGCATCCGAACTCAAACAATGGGGAGTATCGGGATTTGGCTTAGGGAGAACCTCGATACGAGCAGGCTTTGTTATCGATTGCGGAAGAGACTCAGAATACTTCCCTCATGAAATTACTCATATGATCCAGCATTATCTTTACAAGGGTGTCCCTTGCATTTTCCTGTTGGAGGGTATGGCTACCTACTTCGGTGGAAAAGATGTATCCAAAGAAGCAACCTTGAGTAATCTGAAGGGTAGCCTTTTGAACAGTTATGTCCCCCCTGTTGATAGCCTTCTCCAGATGTGCCCAAAGGAGACCTTCACGCGAGAGGGATGTCATTGGGTATATTCAGTGGGAGCAGCAGCGGTGGGGTATCTATTTGAGACTTTTGGAGTAGATAAATTTAAGCAGTTCTATATTTGTGCCTCAGCCCCCGAAGGTGCTAGACCAGATCCACAAAAGTTTGTAGAGTCATTAAAGAGGATATATGGCTTGACTCCCTCTGAGTTAGACGAGAAATACAGGCAGTGGTTAATAGACAAGAAGTTCGAACGAATTGAATTTGGGATTTCCCGAGGTACAAGACTAATCGCTTTTCTCCGTGATCCTGTGGGCGACGACAACGGTGATGGAAGCTACACTTATCCTGAGGAAAGTATGAAAGGAATATGCGACCTCACAGGGGTGGAGATATTTGAAGACCGCGATCGTATTTATTTCAAGCTAACTTTCAGAAAACTTAAGTCTGTTTCTGATACAACCAATACCTGGAGAGAAGCGGGTTTGATCGCTTTGGACACAAATCCTGATAAAAGCGACAGGATTTGCTTTTACCCCCTTTTCAATCCAGAGGCAACAGTTTCAAAAGATGATGCATTTGAGTTTGAAGTCCATTTCAACAGCCGCTGGATAGGCCTGTTGAACGAAAGGGCAGAGCTTGTAGATTTCAGGAAGAATCCCAAACAAGTCAAGAATTTCGTTGACTGGGGGAGGAATAGCTTTGTTTTTTCACTTCCAAAGGAGATTGTAGGAGAACCTACTGAAAAATGGAAAATTGGTGTGGGAGTGGGGTTGACGGATGATCCCAGAGGACGCCCGCTCTTTTACGATGTGAAACTCAAAGAACAGGCACCGAATTTCTATGATGTCTCGGATTCTAATGGAATAAGTCGCGAATCCATATATAGAAAGCGAATTCTGCCAATGGTACGGATCCGCTTAGAGAAGTAGTTAAGGATAGAATCGTTCCATTCGCTCAGTATATCAGTAACCGCCTCTTTAGTAAGAAGTCTGAAATCTGCTGCAGAGATGCAAGCATGCGGAGAAAAAAAACGGATATAAATATGAGAACTTTAACAAAAAAGAGATGGATGATGGTAGTGACCCTGATATCAATGAGTTGTGCTGGTAGCTCGCTACTGGGATATACATTTCCAGGTGTTCCACACACGTTCGAGTTCGTCAATACTGAAGCTCGCCACGCCCAGCAGCTAATAACTGATAAGGGTCTGATAGCTGACAGTGTAGATGTTTCGAATAGACAAATAAAAGAAGCAATCAAGGTATGGCAAAAACATGTCAAGGCCGTGAGAGCGGGCGATTGGAAACGTGCTTCTCAGTGTTGGAATAAGGAAGAAGTGGAAAAATTTAAAAATTTCGATTGGCAATTAAACAGATTCACCAAGGAAAACGAGATAGAGCTCTATAGAAATTATGAACCTGTGGTCATGAATGCAGTAGATCGCAAGGAATATGTTGAATTAGAGATAGAATGGAGATCCAACTCGAAACCTATTAGGAAAGAAACAAGATATTTTATCCAAGAAGATGGGAAAATCGTCGGTGCAAATCCGATCAGGATATTTACCAAAGATTGGTTAACGAAAGAGACAGAGTATTTCGTTCTTTATTACAAACCAGGAGAAAACCCCAGGGAAATAGATCTGAAGAAACTAGACGAATTCTATGAGAGCCTCACTAGGCTGCTCGGTATCAGTTCTGAGAAGAAAATTGAGTATTACAAGTGCCAGTCTTGTGATGAAGTCGGAAAGATCTTTGGTCTTCGACCAACCGCAGGAAGGGCTTTCCCCGAATATAATTTTGTGGCTTGCGTTTCTTATAGTTCTTATCACGAGATTACTCACGTATTAGCATATGAGATCAACAGTGCTGGTGCGAGTCCTCCCCCCATCCTCGAAGAAGGCTTAGCTGTTTGGTTCGGCGGAACCACTTTTTTAACAAAGGAATATTGCTCGCAATGGGCAAAAACTTTTATGAGAGAGGAACCCCAAGCAGCTTGGCTTGATTCTTTAGTCGAGAATTTTGATTTTTTCGGCACAAACACAAATAGAGACTATGTTCTCGCTGGCTCATTTGTAGGATTTTTAATTGATACCTATGGGATTGAAGATTTTAAAAACTTGTATGTGAGTACTGATAGATTCAATAGGAAAAGAAAAGGATTTAAAGACATCCTGAAAGAAATCTACGGACAAAGCATCAATAGGTTAGAAGAACAGTGGAAACAATATGTATTAGGCTTAAGTATTCCAGAGATAAAACCTGGTATGAATCCGAGAGCTGAGGTAATATTTTCAATGTCTGATCCAGTGGGGGATGATTATGGAGATGGTAATTACACCTATCCCCAAGATCCTGACATCAAGCCCGGGATTGCAGATTTGACTCATTTCACGGTATCAGAAGATGCTGATAGGGTCTACTTTGAACTGACTTTCAAGAATCTTGTCAACCCTGATTCGAGTTCCGTATGGGGTTTTGGCAAGACATATGTGACGATCATAATTGATGCAGGTCCCAAGGTCAGAGGAGGATTAAGCAAGTTCTCGCTTTACGGCTCAGGGCTTACTTTGTGTTCTGAGGGTGAAGTTGACTTCGAAATCCACATCAGTTGTGTTGGTATAGAGGTTTGGGATTACCAAACTGCGCGGCTTGGAGATTTAAAGCGTCGGGGGAAAGTTAAGGATTATATGGGAAATGTGGAGAAAAAATGCATTGCATTTTCTATACCGAAACAGATCATTGGTGAGCCAGTTCCAGAGTGGAAATATGGTCTCGCTGTTGGCTTTCGCCAAGGAGGTAACGATCGATTAGGAGGCACTGTAGGACGTTTCTGCAAAGTAGGAGAATTTGCCACCGAAAACCAAGGTGGTGGTGGACCTGGTACAGATTTCAGTCCCAATGTCTACGATATTCTAACATCCGAAGGGATTGATCAAAGAGTCATACTGGGTAGTTGTAGTGCAAAGAGGAGAGCAATTTTACCTTTAATCAGTGCAAGGTGAGGTATATTTGAGAAAGAGCTATTTAGCCCAATCTATAGATGGTCGGGATATCCGAGACTTCATACAGGAGAGATATGGGTAGAAAAAAACTGCTCCAGTTCGGGGCCGGCAAGATAGGCCGCTCTTTCATCGGGCAACTGTTCTCCCGGGCGGGCTACGAAGTGGTCTTTGTTGACATCGCCAGCAGTCTAATCGACGCTCTGAACAGAGAGAGACGCTATCGGGTGGAGATAAAGGACATTCACCCCCAGACCATCTGGGTGGAGAATGTGCGGGCGGCAAATGCCCAAAACACAACGCAAGTGGCCCAAGAGGTTGCCACTGCCGACATCATAGCCACCGCTGTTGGTCCCGCTGCCTTACCCCACATTTACCCTACTTTGGCCGAAGGGCTGGTGAAAAGGGACCGGATGGGCAAAGGCCCGGTGGACATCATCATCTGCGAAAATCTCCGCGATGCCGCCAGAATCTTCCGCTCCGGCCTGGCACAATATTTGCCAGAGGACTTTCCCTTAGACTCCTCTGTCGGACTGGTGGAAACCAGCATCGGCAAGATGGTACCGATTATGTCGAAACAACAGAGGGAAGATCCTCTGCTGGTCTTTGCCGAATCTTACAACACCTTGATCGTGGACGAAAAGGGCTTTAAAACGGGTGTGCCTCCCGTTAAGGACCTCGAGGCCAAAGAAAATATGAAGGCCTACGTTGACCGCAAGGCGTTTATCCACAACTTAGGCCATGC
>DAOVPH010000080.1 GCA_030629295.1 Candidatus Latescibacterota bacterium
TGCAGAAACTTTCGCACGCCTTTGGCAATTCCTTCGGTGTCAAGGCCTATCTTCCTCAACAGGGTTTCTCTCGGGCCATGTTCGATAAATCTGTCTGGAATGCCCAACCTCTTCAGTCTCACGTCTGACAACCCATTTTGCTCGTAAAACTCCATAACTGCTGAGCCGAATCCACCCTCTAATGCGTTCTCCTCTATAGTAACGATCTTCGAACCCTTTCGGTAGATACGGCGGAGTAGCCTCTTATCTAAGGGTTTCACAAACCTCATATTGACCACGCCCACGGAGTATTCTTTGATAAGCTGGGCTGCCTCCAATGCGGGCCAGACCATTGAACCGACGGCTAAGATAACAGCGTCCTTGCCCTGACGCAGAACTAACCCCGTTCCCATCTTTAGGGTTTTTTTGATCTTCTTGCTGGAATCAACTCTTCTGGCCGTCCCTCTGGGGTATCTAAGAGCTATCGGGCCGTTCTGGTAATTTAGGGCCAGTTCCAGCATCTCTCGGAGTTCTGACTCCTCTGCAGGGGCCATAATTACCATATTGGGAATTTGGCGGAGAAAACTGAGATCGAAGCTTCCATGGTGAGTGGGGCCATCTTCGCCCACTATTCCACTACGATCTACTCCAAAGACTACCGGCAATTTCTGCAAGGCAATATCGTGGATGATCTGGTCGAAGGCCCTCTGCAAGAAGGTGGAATAGATCGCTACCACTGGCTTGTATCCTGCCACCGCCAGTCCCGCTGCAAAGGTCACCGCATGCTCCTCGGCAATGCCCACATCAAAAAACCTGTGGGGAAATTTTTCAGCAAACAGGCTTAACCCTGTGCCCTTGGTCATTGCTGCTGTGATAGCCACAATATCTTGACGCTTTCGGGCGAATTCTACCAAGACTTCACCGAATACCTCAGAGCAAGATGGTCCTGCCCGGTTAGTTTTACTGTGGCCTGTCATTTCATCAAAGGCATCCAGACCGTGAAACCGGGAGGCGTCGGCCTCAGCAAAATGATATCCTTTGCCTTTAACAGTGTGAACATGCACCAAAACCGGACCTGAAATCTCCTTGACAGATCTAAGAATTCTAATCAGGTAAGAAAGATTGTGCCCGTCTATGGGACCTATATATCGGAACCCCATCTTCTCAAAGAAAGCTCCAGGGACAATCAATGATTTGATACTTTCGTCAATTCCCCGGATTGCCTTTCTTATTCGTCCTGTTCCTCTGGGCAGTAATCCGGTCAGCTCCCAAATATCGGTCTTCAGCCTCTTGTAGGGTTGGGAGGTGATTATGGTGGTGAAGTATCGAGCCAAAGCCCCCACATTGGGGGAGATGGACATTTGGTTGTCGTTGAGTACAACAATAAGATTTCTCCCAGAGGCACCGGCGTTATTCAGGCCTTCAAAAGCAATACCAGCGCCGATAGCTCCGTCACCGATGACAGCAACCACATGGTAGCTTTCCCCCTTCAGGTCCCTGGCAGAAGCTATCCCCAAGCCGGCCGATATGGAGGTGCTGCTGTGTCCGGCACCGAAAACATCGTAAGGACTTTCATCCCTGCGGAGGAAGCCGCTTATTCCTTTGTACTGCCGGAGTGACTCGAAGGTCTCTCGCCTCCCGGTCAGCAATTTGTGAGCATAGGCCTGGTGTCCTACATCCCAGATTATCTTGTCCACCGGAGTGTTGAACACATAGTGAAGGGCGATAGTCAGCTCCACAGTCCCTAAGCTCGGAGCCAAGTGCCCCCCGGTACGGGAGACCACCGAGATGATTCGCTCCCTGATTTCCTCTGCTAACTCCGCCAGCTCCGGGATCTGTAGCCTCCGAAGATCTTCGGGAGAGTCAATAGTATCTAATATTGAGTGCTGCGAGTCTGAAGCAGAAGGTAGAGATACCTCTCGTCCATCCCCGTTTTTTTTCATTTAGAACTCTCGGTTCACTATATAATCGGCCCAAGTGGCCAGAAGTTGTTTATAGCGGGAATCTGGAAGCTCCTGGAGTTGTTCCAGCGCTTCTGTCACATACCGCTTCGCCACTCTCTGGGTCCTCTCTACTGCTCCCAGTTCCACCAACAGTTCGGCGACTTCCCTTACCTGTTCTTCTGTGGCATTCTTGTTGCCCAGAATATGCCCCAGGTGTCTCTTCTGGTCAGTACTTGCTTTCTGGAAGGCATAGTAGACTATGGTAGTTCTCTTTCCCTCCCTGATATCAGAGCCAACAGATTTGCCCAGCTTTTCCTCATCGCCGACTATCCCCAGGATGTCGTCTTGGAGCTGAAAGGCCAGTCCGCACCTGCTGGCAAACAGAGAAAGCGCCTGGACGAAGCGGTGATGGGGATCAGAGACCTCCAGTCCTATCATTGCACCTGCCCTGCCGGCAAACTCGTAAAGAACTGCCGTCTTCTTCCACAGCATAGTGAGAATATCCTTTTCCCTCAAGGACTGAATGGGAAGTCTCGAATATTGAACATCAAGCAGTTCGCCGGAAAGCAGATTACAGGTCACATATGTGTTCAGTTCTTCGATTAGGCGTAGGGTGACCTGCGGAGACAGGTTGTACTTGCTGGTCAATTCAGTCAGCAGGGATACTGACCAGCCGTGCTGAAGATCTCCGGTCAATATTGCCACTGAGAGGCCGTAGTGCTGGGCGTCCCTGAGATCCAGCCCCAGTTCTTCTTGCCCCCTCCGAGAAAATTCCTCATGGAGGGTAGGGCGACCGCGTCTTTTCTTATCGCTGTCTATGATATCGTCGTGGGACAGGGTCCAGGTATGAAATACTTCAATTGCGGCGGCCGCAGGCAGTGCCTCGGATTCATCTCCACCCACTGCCCCACAGGAGAAGAACAGTATCGCGGGACGCAAGCATTTGCCCCCAGAGTTAAGGTAACTGTAAGCTGAATCAGAGATATGCCTGGGGGAGAATCTTCCCCGGTAATCTTCCGAATTCAGGTATTCTCGCACCCTGCGGGCGCGTTCAGAAAGCTCGACCAGAAAAACCTTCTCTCGCTCGCTATCTCCCATATTCACAAGGTCCTATCCTCATCTTGTCGCTTCAGATTCCAGTTTCGAAGTTTCGTAGGTTGGGTTAAACGCAACGAACCCAACAAAAGACGGATTGTTGGGTTTCGTCCCTCAACCCAACTGAATGCAGGATTCCAGCTCAATCCCCCGGTTCTTTGTCCAACATCTCCAGGCGAAACTCCCCACCGCTTTTTCGGGTCAGTGTCAGGACGCGTTTTTTCGCTGTCTCCAACATCTGGGTACACTGTCGGGAGAGTTTCACCCCTTCCTCGAAAAGTTCCAAGGACTGGTCCAGGGTAAGCTCACCTGCCTCCAGGGCCTCTACAATTTGCTGTAGGCGGCCTAAGGTAGCTTCAAAACTTGTTTTCTCTTCCATGCTCATCTCTTCAGTCGAATCGCCGGGATAAAAAATGCACCCACCAAAGCCGGCAGAAGCACATTGATTACGAAAAGCAGAAAGGCAGCGTTAAACGCACAGGCCTTATCCACACCATACTGGGAGAAAAGCAAGACCGCAGTGGCCTCCCTCACCCCTATATCCACCGGAGTGATGACCAGCACTGTCTTGGCCAAAAACACCAAGGGAATCGTCCTGACCGCCGCTCCCAATGTGAACGGCGAGAAAGCAAGAACTAAAAGGTAAAACTGAGTAAAATATACTACACACAAAAGAACCGAAAGGGCCAAAACTATCAGGGTGCTTTTTCTGCTCAAGTTCTCGAAACCCTCTACCATAAGGGTAAGCTTTCGGGTGAAAGGGAAGACAGAGGATACCTTGATTAACGTTTTTTTTAGTAATCTAAGATTGTTAGAACATTCCCATACCACCAAGCAAATTACCCCCAACGCTACTATCCCAATCACCAGAGGCTTAATCAGTATCAAGCTGATCATCCCCGCTACCACTACTATTGCCATCTGATAGATCTTATCAAAGGCCGCCAATCCTACCATTCTTAATCGGTTTTCGCTTCTGACATAGACTCCTCGCACCAGTTCACCTATCCTGCCCGGAGAGACCACCCCGAAAGAGAATCCCACCAACAATGAAACGATTATCTCCCTGAGACTCGCATTTTTTTCCACCGTTCTCACTAAATAGCCCCATCTTAGGCCTTGACATACAAGATTAGGGATAAGAAGCAAGAGCACCCAGAGCAAGATCTTGCGGTCGACACCGGAAAGACTAATTAAGATACTGCTCGGTCGGATTTTAGCAATTAGAAGTGCCAAGACCGCAACCATTATCGCGAATTTGATGGCCAGCGAAGCTTTTTTCGACATCGAAAACTCCAGGGGATTAAATCTCAACAGATCCACGTATCAGAAATATAAAGTTTTTTCAGGCTCTCAGAACAATTCTGACATATCGGAACCGCCGTCCGATCTTTTAGCAGCTGCGATCGAAACCTCTTCAGCGATAGGCCCTCTCTTTCCACTGGAAACCGCCCCCGATTGCCAGAGGCCACACTACAAGCAAATAAGGAATATGTAAAACCTCTGCCAGAGGGAGAAATCCCAGCAGTTTTTGACTCCGGAAAAGCTTTGACCCCTTGAAAATCACCATAGCGTCTGAAAACAATTTCACTGCCCAACAAAGCAGGGGAATCCAAAAATTCCCAGATATCAGGGCAATAGGGAGTGAAACCAAAATGGAGAGGTAATAGAAATAGACCATCCCACCCAAAATACGCAGTGCTGGGGAGTAGGAGAGTCCAGCAGAGAAGTGCCGCTTTCTCCGATTGATAAACTCGGTCCATCCGGTGGTGGAAAGGGTAGGGACAAATGTATTCGGGAGGATGGAGAAGCGAAGCCCCCACGCCCCCTGACGGTGTATTCTCTGCAGAAGTAAATCATCATCCCCGGATATTACCTGGCCGGTGGTGCCAAATCCCCCTACCGCATCAAATGCCTTTCGCCGATAGCCAAAATTCCTTCCTACAGAGCTTATTGCTCCTCCTATCCCGATTGCACCAGCGGAGATGATGGCAAAAGAGAGAGACTCAAGCTCGATCAACCTCTCTCTCAGAGAACTTCCCACCAGAGAGGGAGAAAATCCTGCTACCGCTCCCACCCGGAGCTCAAAATACTTCACCATTCCGCTGATCCAACCCGGTGGGGGAATACAGTCAGCATCGGTGGTCAAAATCACCTCTCCTGTACTCTCACGTATGCCGCACAAGATGGCGTTTTTCTTAGGGCTGGAGACAAAGCTTCTTTCTGTTGTTCGCACTAACTTTATATTTTCCCAATCATTAGTGAACTGACCGACCACCTTTGCTGTTCCATCTCCGGAGTTGTCATCCACGACCACTACTTCATAGCTATCCTTAGGATACTGTTGTGCTATCAGCGCCTGCAGACAGGTTCCGATATTTCTCTCTTCGTTCCTGGCAGGGACGATCACCGAGACCCGAGGACACCCACCAGAGTTGCCTTCTCTGAGGCGACACAATCCGACAAAAATAAGGATCAGAAAAAGGGAGTAACCAATTGTCAGAACAATAAGAAGATTGAAAAAAACATAGAGAAACAACAGAAGTTTCCTTCAGAATTAAAGGTGGATACCCTCTTCCAGTAGAGGAGCCTGATTTACAGTAGGCACTGGTTTTATTTAGGCAGAGAAAATCGCACTTAATAGCTAAAACGGAGAGACAACCAAGATGATAAGAATTATACAAATTTTGAGAAACAAAGTCAAGCTCAAAAGAATTCCTCAGCTTTTGCCCACAAAAGCAGGGGTGGTCGGAGTTCTAAAAAACGCTTGACAAGAACAGAGAAATCCGTTAGGTTAAGACTATAGAACTTTTCACCTTGTTGAATTCTTGTGTGCATCTTAGGTCAGCAGTTCTTGCGGTTTATCGGAAAAAACACTCTTGTAAGCAGGTCGGTATTTCTCCTGGACAGACTGTGAGCGATTTATCGAGAACTAAAAGCTAAGGGGAGAGTTATGGCGTACAAGATCGGATGGTTTTCCACTGGAAGAGACGAGGCAGCGGGAGAGCTGTTGCGGGCGGTCTACCAAAGCATCCGGCAGGGAGAGATAGAAGCAGAGATGTCGTTTGTCTTCAGCAACCGTAGCCGGGGAGAGGCAAAGGCCAGCGACCGATTTTTCGATCTGGTGAACAGCTTTGGCATCGACTTGGTATCCCTCTCTTCTCGGGATTATGAGCCACAATTGAGGAAAGAGAACCTCTCTGCCTGGCGAAGCGCATACGATCACCAGGTAATGGAACTTGTAGAAAAATATCAAGTGGATTTGAATGTGCTTGCCGGCTATATGCTTATCTTAAGCGGCCAGACGTGCTGCACTTACACTATTATAAATCTCCACCCCGCCGCACCTGGTGGCCCGAAGGGAACCTGGCAAGAGGTCATCTGGCAACTGATAGGGAAGGGGGTCGAAAGCACTGGTGTGACAATTCACTTAGTTACTGAAACACTTGACGAAGGCCCTCCTATCACTCACTGCTGTTTTCCTATCCGAACCGGCCAGTTCCAAAAACTGTGGGAGGAGATGGAAGAGAAATTGAAAACCAGATCCTTGTCCCGAGTCCAAGAGGGAGAGGGGGAAAATAACCCCCTTTTCAGACAGATACGGCAGCAAGGGGTGATCCGAGAATTGCCGCTTTTGGTGCAGACTATCAAATGGGTTGCCAAGGACAGAATAAAGACAACCGACGGAGAGGTAACCGTTGACGGGCAGAAATGTCCACAAGGATTGGATTTAACCGAAGAGATAGACCGAATCATAGGAAGTGAAGAATGAAACCTGCTCAGTGCATCTTTTGCACAGACTGTGAAGGACCTATATCAAAGAATGATAATGCCTTAGAACTTACTGCCCATTTTCTGCCCGCCGGCGATACCTTTTTTGCCCAGATTAGCAAATACGACGATTACCTGGCAGATGTGGCCAAGAGGCCTGGTTATAAGGCTGGGGACACTCTAAAGTTGATATTGCCTTTTTTGAGGGCATACGGGGCCACCAACCGAAATATCGAGGAGTTTTCTCTGGGAAATATCCTGCTGATGCCCGGTGCCAAGCAGGCCCTTCAGAGTATCTCGAAACTGATGCCTGTTTTTATGATAAGCACCAGTTATCAACCCTACATACATTCACTGTGCAATTCCCTTGATTTCCCCGAACAGCAGGTTTTCTCCACTGAACTGGACATTGACAGGTACGAATTGAAGCCAGCGGAGATCAAA
>DAOVPH010000048.1 GCA_030629295.1 Candidatus Latescibacterota bacterium
ACTTTGCTCGGATATGCCTTTCTGTTGCAAGGTCAGTCGCTTCCGGCTGAGACGGCCTACCGCCAGGCATTGCTCCTCAAACCAGACGATGTCAATATATCTTTAGGTCTGGCGAAATGTCTGCTGGAACAGGAACGCTATCCAGAGGCGATCCGGTTGTTGGAAGATTTGGTAGCGCGCGAACCCCAACGGTCGGAGCTGTGGCTTCTTTTAGCCAATGCCCATTTGGCATTAGAGAAGCCCGACCAAGCCATTGTCAAGTTAGAATGTGCGCGCCGACTGGGGATTGCATCCACCGAGGCTTTGGCCACTCTGGGGGACCTATATCTGAACGATCGGCAGGCGGCTGAGGCACTGGCCGCCTACAAGGATGCCTTTGCCGGAGAAGAGCCCCCACTCGATAGGCTGCTCCGCTCTGCCGAGGGATTCATTATGCTGCGTATGCCCGCTGAAGCGGATACTCTGTTGTGGCGGGCTCGTAAACGGGCGTCTTCTCTCAGTCCTGATCAGCACCGCAAGTTGCTTTGGTTGGAGGCCCAGCAAGCTTACCTGGGTGGCGACCGCAAAGCTGCCCTTATGGCTTATGAGCGGCTGTTAGAGGAGACCCCACTCGATGGCGATGCTTTAATAGCTTTGGGAGATCTATATCGTGAAGCGGACGAACTGGAGGAGGCGATCATTGTTTACGAACGGGCTGCCCGGATTTCCGGCAAAGAAGCCCAGGCACTCGTCCGACAGGCACAGGTCGAGGTTGAACGGGAGAGATATGCCAGAGCCGCAGAACTCTTAGAGGCGGCGCAGGCGATTGATCCCCGGCCCAATGTGGCGCGCTATCTCGAGCAGGTGAGGAGACTGATAAGGTAGTCTGTTAGAGAGAGGTAATGCTACATGGTTATGGAATAGTCGGTTTATATAAATACTTGACCTGAATTGAATAGTGAAAAGCTACCTTTTTACTTGTTGATCCACCTGAGGTTCAACTGAACCTTGTGGCGAAAGGCGACCCTGTTCCTCTCAGTGGACAACATCTTCTCCAGGAAATATCAAGATATGTAGCATAGCGAAGAGGGTGTCACATTCCAAACAAGATTGAATTTGAGATCCTGGTAGATTCGGATAAAGGTCGTTTTTTCCGCATCTTTGCTCAAATGGTGAATCCAGCTACCCCGTGGGTATTTTCATCCCAGGGGGTAGTTTTTTGATGATAGTAGAGTTCAGTAAGCTGTTTTACCAGCGAGATTCGTCAAACACAAAATCTCGCAGAAGACCTGACCGCACACAATTAAGGTAGGGCGAGCCTTTCAGGTTTGCCACAAGCTTTTTCTCTTTAGGATCTGAATCTGTGATAATTTTGCTTGCATTGCAGCTTCAAATTTATTAAATTGCCGTATGTAATTTTCCTTTAATGCACAGGAACCAGCTCAGCAGACCTGTAAACCAGCTCCTTAGCGAGGAGATGAAAAGAAAAGCACAATATTTTCGGCCTGAATAGACATCTTCTGTTAAATCCCGAAAGCAAAAGGAGGTAAAAAAGCGTGAAAGAGTATCAAACCACCCAAATCAGGAACCTTTGTTTAGTGGGACACAACAGCACCGGTAAGACCTCCCTGGTGGAGGCGATGCTTTTCTCTGCCGGGGAGACAAACCGCATCGGAAATGTGGAAGAAGGTTCAACGATCTCCGATTATCGCCCTGAAGAGGTGGAGAGGAAAATCTCCATCGCCGCTTCGCTGCTTCACTGCGAATGGAAGGGTAAGGAGTTGAATATCATCGACACCCCCGGATATGCTGACTTTATAGGGGAGTTAGCAGGGGCCCTACGGGTGGCTGACAGTGCCATTATTGTGCTCGACTCTGTCTCGGGTGTGGATGTGGGCACCGAGAAGGTGTGGGAATACGCCACAAAATACCAGATTCCCTGTCTCTTTTTCGTCAATGCTATGACCAAGGAGCGTGCCAACTTCAATCAGGTTTGCCAGGCAGTGACGGAGAGATTCGGCCATCAGGCAGTGGCCCTGCAGTTCCCGGCAGAACAGGGAGAAGGATTCTCTAACATTGTTGATCTGGTGGAGATGAAACTTCTCCAATATGAGCACGGAAAGTCTTCCCAAGCAGAAATTCCTGCTGCCTTGCAGTCCCAGGCCCAGGAGTTAAGGGAGAAACTGATAGAAGCAGCAGCAGAGGCCGATGACCAACTCTTAGAGAAATACTTGGAAGAGGGTGAGCTCTCCCCTCAGGAGATATTTGGGGGATTGAAAAAAGGGGTGTTGGAGAGAAACCTGTTCCCTATTCTCTGCGGCGATGCCTTGGCTAACATCGGAACAGATGCACTTATGGACACCGTTGCCGAGCTGGGGCCTTCCCCGGTTGAGATGCCATCGGTTCGAGGCACTATCCCTGGCACAGATAAGGAAATGGAGTTGAAATGCACAGAGGGGGGTTCTCTGGCAGCCCTGGTGTTTAAGACTGTCTCCGAGCCTCATATGGGAGAGCTCTCTTTCTTACGGGTTTATTCGGGCAGATTGAATTCAGGCGATGAAGTGCTGAACACTGCCAGGGATGCTACAGAGAAGATCGGCCAGATATATTTGCTGAATGGTAAAATCCGCAAGGAAATTGGAAATGTATCCGCAGGAGAGATAGCTGCCTTGGTGAAATTGAGACAGACCCACACTGGGGATACCTTAAGCGATCGGCGAAAGCCGGTTTTGTTGCCAGGCGTCGAATTCCCTGAGCCGGTGATTCGAATGGCAGTGGAACCTAAATCCCGAGCCGACGAAGATAAGATAAGCACCGGTTTAGCCCAGCTCCATGAAGAAGACCCCACATTTTTGTTCAAAGTGGACAGTGAGATAAGGCAAACAATTATCTCTGGTCAGGGGGAACTGCACTTAGAGGTGATTGTACAGAAGCTGAAGGCAAACTTCGGAGTAGGGGTGGAGCTCACTCAACCCAAGATTCCCTATCGTGAGACTATCCAAACCTCTGCTGAGGGACATCATCGACACAAAAAGCAGACAGGTGGGCACGGCCAGTACGGAGAAGTCTATATAAAACTGGAGCCTAAATCCAGAGGGGAAGGTCTCGAATTTGTGAATGCCATTGTGGGTGGCGCTATCCCCAGCAAATTCATCCCGGCAGTGGAGAAGGGCATCCGAGAGGCCACGCAGGAAGGAGTGCTCGCTGGCTATCCGGTTATTGACCTGAAGAGTACACTTTATGATGGTAGCTTTCACCCCGTGGATTCTTCTGACCTCTCGTTCAAGATTGCTGGCTCTATGGCCTTGAAGAAGGCGGTGCTTTCTGCCAGGCCGGTGTTGTTAGAGCCCATTTATGAAGTACAAGTTAAGGTTTCTCAGGACTATATGGGTGATGTTATGGGAGATCTCTCCGGCAGGAGAGGAAAGATCCTGGGGATGGAGCAGAGCGGGAACTTTCAGCTTATAAAGGCATTGGTCCCTCTGGCAGAGCTTTACCGTTACTCCACCGTCTTGCGTTCGATGACTCAAGGACGGGGATTACACTCCCGTAAGTTTTCGCACTACGAGGAAGTGCCCCATGAGGTCAGTGAGAAAATAATCGCCGAGGCGAAGAAGGAGTGAGAAGTTTCTTCCTGCTTGTATTGAGATCGTGGATTGACAATAGAGTTCTTCATCAACCTATCCTAAAAGGGGGTGAGCTCTTATGCTTAGCACAAAGCGTGTGGTTAGTGCTACGATATTAGGTGTGGTCTTCGGTATAGTATGCTGGCTCTTGGCCAGGTCTGGCGGTGAGATAGCCTGGTATTTAGCCCTTTCGATTATTCTGAGCCGGACGGTGATGGGCTTTGCCATCGGGATCAGCGGCTGGCAGATCTGGTGGTGGCTGCACGGGATATCGATGGGTATTATTTTTAGTCTGCCGGGGGCTTTCGGCGCCCTTGATAAGGGCGGATTCATATTCTGGGGGACGATAGTGATGGGCATCATCTACGGATTCCTGATTGAGCTTATCACTACAAAGGCCTTTAAGGCAACAGTAGCCAAGGAATAGCTTGATGTTCTTGTGAGAACTATAAGTCGAATATTAAAATCATATAGGTTGATGAGACGTTAAGCGGTGTTATTCTGTAGCACCGCTTTTCGTTAAGGATATAGGATTTCTTGAAAATCGAGGGCAGATATCATTTTTTATTTGCTTTTGAAGGGAAACTACACTATTTTATTTAATAAGATGGAACAACTATAAGTCATCCTCAGAGGAGGTTGAGCCATATGTCTGGACATTCGAAATGGAACACTATTAAGCGCAGAAAGGCCAAGAGCGATCAGGAACGGGGCAAAATTTTTACTAAATTGATGCGCGAGATCACCGTGGCGGCCAGACTTGGCGGCGGCGACGAGGAGGCGAATCCCCGGCTCAGAACGGCCATCGAAGCAGCTAAAGCTGCCAGTATGCCCAATATTAATATAGATAAGGCTATCAAAAAGGGAACCGGAGAACTGCCTGGGGTCAGCTATGAAGAGATGATCTTTGAGGGCTACGGACCCGGAGGAGTGGCCATTATGGTGGAGGCCACCACAGATAATAAAAACAGAACCGTCTCAGAGGTGAGACATATCTTTGAAAGGCACAACGGCAACTTGGGAGAAAACGGCTCGGTAGCCTGGGTATTTCAACAAAAGGGAGTGATAGCAATTCCCAGAAACAATCTACAAGAGGATGATTTGCTGGCTGTGGTTCTTGATGCGGGAGCCGAGGATATTCAGACAGAGGAGGACGCCTTTGAGGTCATCTCCGCTGTGGAGGATCTGGAAGGGGTGAAACAGGCACTAAAAGAGAACCAAATCGAGTATACTGAGGCAGAACTGACCAGAGTGCCCCAGAGCACAGTAAAGATGGACGGAAAATCAGGCCAGCAGGTGCTCCGACTGATGGATGAACTGGAAGAGTGCGACGATGTGCAGCGGGTTTTCTCTAACTTCGACATCGATGAGGCAGAGATAGAGAAATACTACGGCTCGCAAGTCTAAGCTTACGGAACTAATTGGGCAGACACATAGGTCTGCCCCTACGAATATGTCCCTGCAATTCTTTGTTCCATAAAGATTCTGGTGATTAGCGATCGAATTCAGCTAAAGGTTCTGCCTGTGGGAGAGCCCTTCCGGGCTCGATATCCTTGAAATCAAGAAAATGTGACATTGTCGAGACAAATCTTAACACCTTGTTCTATGGGGACTAATCAGTGCTTATCTTCGGTATCGACCCCGGCAGCCGGATCACAGGATTTGGAGTGATTGAATATACTGGAAAGGAATACAAGCTGAGGGAGTCAGGACTTATCCGGCTGTCTCCCCGGCTGCCTTTTGTCCAACGTCTCCAGAAGCTTTATCTTGATCTTACCCAGAAGCTACAAGAAAATACCCCGGACGAGATAGCGGTGGAGGATATCTTCTGCCGGGAGAATGTGAAGACTGCCTTGACGATCGGGCACGCCCGGGGGGGAATCCTTTTGGCTGCCTCGCAGATGGGAGTGCCCATTGCCGAATACTCTCCCCGTGAGGTGAAAATGGCGGTGGTGGGGTCAGGCCGGGCCTCAAAGGGGCAGGTTCAATTTATGGTAAAAACCATTCTGGGACTGTCTGAACCTCTCCCTGCTGACGCCGCAGATGCCCTGGCCGTGGCATTATGCCATGCCCATAAGGTGGAACTGTAAAGATCACATCTTTTGGAGTATGGGAGTAAACAATGATTTCCTATCTACAGGGAACACTCGTCTGGAAAGCACCCACCCAGCTTGTCCTGGATGTGGGAGGTATCGGTTACTCTATCCATATTCCTCTCTCCAGCTACCAGAAGATAGGGGAAGTGGGCACTTCGGTAAAGATATTGACCCATCTTTCAGTGAAAGAGAACGACCTGGAATTGTTCGGGTTTGCCACCGCCGAAGAAAAAGAGCTGTTTGAGACTCTCATCGCTGTCTCTGGCATCGGTCCCAGGTTGGCCCAGGCTATCCTGTCGGGGATCTCAGTGGAGGAGTTTCACCGGGCGATAATCGGGGGAAATATGGGGGCGTTGACCGCTATCCCCGGAATTGGCAAAAAGACGGCTCAGCGACTCCTGTTCGAATTGAAAGGCCGTTTGCAGATAGAACAGGAGAAGCTTTCTGCCCAAACATCCGGAATGGAAAAATCTGAAACTGAAAAGGCGGTTTTGGCGCTTATCTCATTGGGCTATAAACGCCCCGCTGCAGAAGAGGCAGTGGCAGAGGTGATGCGAAGGGAAGGTGCTAAACTCCCGCTGGAGGAGCTGGTTAAAAAGGCGCTACAATGCATTTAGGAATTAAGTTACAACAGAGAGAAATCGCTTTCCTATGGCCAGACGGATAACCACCCCTGACATAATCGGTGATGACTCAGAGTTCGACTACTCCTTGCGTCCCAGCAGGTTTGAGGATTTTGTGGGACAGGATGGTCTCAAAGAGAACCTGAAGGTATTTATTCAGGCAGCGCTGAAACGAGGCGAATCCTTAGACCACGCACTTTTCTACGGTCCTCCTGGTTTGGGGAAAACCACCGTAGCCTACATCATCGCCCGAGAAATGGGAGTGGGGATCAAGACCACTTCCGGTCCGATCTTAGAGAGACCAGGCGACTTAGTGGGACTGCTTACGGAGTTAGCGCCCGGGGATGTGCTTTTCATCGACGAGATGCACCGCCTGAGCCATGCAGTGGAGGAATATCTCTATCCGGCAATGGAGGACTTCACCCTGCAGATCATCATCGATAAAGGCCCAGGAGCCAGGTCGGTTAAACTTAATCTGGAGCGATTCACCCTAATCGGAGCTACTACCCGGGCGGGATTGCTCACCTCCCCTCTCAGGGCCCGGTTTGGGATCACTGGCAGACTGGATTTTTATAACTCCTCCCAACTGGCGGATATCGTGAAACGTTCGGCAAGGATTCTCGACATCCCTATTGATGAAGATGGAGTTTCAGAGATCGCCTGCAGGTCGCGGGGCACTCCCCGGGTGGCCAACCGCCTGCTCAGGCGGGTGCGGGATTTCGCCCAAATCCAGGCCGACGGCGTAATCACCAAAGAGGTTGCCTGTAGTGCCCTCAAAAGGTTAGAGGTGGATGAAAAAGGTCTGGATGATATGGATAAACGCATCCTTCTCACCACCATCGAGAAGTTCGGAGGTGGCCCGGTTGGGCTGAAAAACCTCTCCGTAACCGTGGGGGAAGAAGAGGATACGATTGAGGAGGTCTACGAACCCTACCTGATTCAGCAAGGTTACCTGAAACGCACTTCCAGAGGGCGAGAGGCGACGGAACTGGCTTACCAGCACTTCGGAATAAAACCCAGACAGAGGCAGTTGAGCACCCTATGAAACTGCTGCTCCACACTTGCTGCGCCCCTTGCCTGATGGTGCCTTACCACGATCTGCTGGAAAAAGGCATAGAGGTGAAAGGGTTCTGGTTTAACCCCAACATCCATCCCTTGACTGAATACGAAAAACGAAAGGGATCTTTGGAATCCTTCGCCCAGCAGGTGGGCATTGAGGTCATCTGGAAGGATGAATATCGACTGGAGGAGTTCCTCCGAGGAGTTGTTTTTCGAGAAGATCAGAGGTGCGCGTTTTGCTACCACCTTCGCTTAGCAGAGACAGCGAAATATGCCCAAAGGGGGAAGTTCGACTGTTTCTCTACCACCCTTCTGGTCAGCTCCCACAGCGAGCATGAACTGATTCGGCAGGTCGGGCAGCAGCTGGCCGCCGATTACGGGGTGGAGTTTTTCTACCAGGACTGGCGGCCCCAGTGGAAAAGAGGGCTGGAATACTCGAAGAAATACGGCCTCTACCGCCAGCAATACTGCGGGTGCATCTACAGCGAGAAGGAGAGGTATCTGGCGAAGACAAAGGGTTAAAGATAAGAAATAGTATAGCGTTTCATTAAAAAGTTGTCATTGCGAGCGTTAGCGAAGCAATCCCGTGGTGTAGTTTGTGAGGTTTGTTAGAGATTGCTTTGTCGCTTCGCTCCTCGCAATGACAGCGTAAAGGGTTTCATGAAACGTAATACTAGTATCCCAACTCGATGTAGATGTTATCATCCACAAGGAATTTGAGTCAATAGGCCAGTTCTGCTGTTTTAAATGGATCGTTTTGCTTGGAGAGATAAGTGCAAATAGAGTATCATTCTAAGGAAAAATCTCCTGAATCTTCACCCAAGCGAAAGATAACCCAGATCTCTGTTCAGAAGAAAAACCCCCACCGCCGCTCGATCTTCTTAGACGGCGAGTTTAGTTTCGGCCTGAATGATGAGATCGTGGCTAAATATAATCTCCGGGTGGGCTCTGAATTAGAGGATGCTGACCTCCCGCAGATTCTCCGGAAAGAGGAGGCCCTGAAGGCAAAGGACGCTGCCCTCAATTATCTGAGCGTTCGCGCCCGCAGCCGTAAAGAAATAGTAGACAAACTGACTCAGAAAGGTTATGATAGAAATATCGTGGCCCAGGTGGCGGACGATTTGGAAGCAGTGGGATTGGTCAACGACTTAGAATTCTCTCGCGCCTGGGTGAAGGAGCGGCTCCAGATAAGACCCAGAGGCCGCCGGATGCTTGGACAAGAGCTGTGGCAGAAAGGCATTGCCAAAGAGGTGGCCGAAAAGACTATCCAAGAGGCCTTCGAGAAGCTTGATGAGGGACAACTGGCGACAGAGCTGCTGAAGAAGCGCCTCAGCCGATACCAGGGTCTGGAAAAAAATAAGGCAAAAAGGAGAATGACCGATTTCTTGCTGCAGAGAGGATTCGACTGGGAAACTGTGAAAGAGGCACTGACCGCAATCTGGGAGGAAAAAGAAATAGATGAGAGCTGACGAAATCAGAGAAAGGTTTCTGGCCTACTTCGAAAGCAAGGGACACAAGAGAGTGCCCAGTTCGCCTGTCATTCCTCAGGACGACCCTACCCTGTTGTTCGCCAATGCGGGGATGAACCAGTTCAAATTGGCCCTTCTGGGTAAGGAAAAAAGGGACTACAACCGAGCCACCTCCTGCCAGAAATGTATCCGGGCCAGCGGAAAACACAACGACTTAGAGGAGGTGGGCAGAACCGCGCGCCACCACACCTTCTTCGAGATGCTGGGCAATTTCTCCTTTGGCGACTATTTCAAAAAAGAGGCCATTGAATACGCCTGGGAGTTTATGACCGAGGTGCTCCGGCTGCCTGATGAGAAGTTGTGGACCTCCATCTACAAAGATGATGACCAGGCGTTCCAAATCTGGCGCGAGCACATTCGGGTGCCGGCGGAGAGAATAGTCAGACTGGGGGATATTCAACAGGGCGATGAGGAGAATTTCTGGAGTATGGGCGACACCGGTCCCTGCGGTCCCTGCTCCGAAATACTCTTCGATCAAGGGGAACAGATGAGCTGTGGCCCCAACTGCGGCATAGGTAAGTGTGATTGTGACAGATATCTGGAGCTGTGGAACTTAGTCTTTGTCCAATTTGAACGCTCACCAGACGGGAGCCTAACTCCCCTGCCTCGTCCCAGCATTGATACTGGATTGGGCTTAGAGCGAATCGCTGCCGTAATGCAGAAAGTCCCATCTAATTTTGAAACCGACCTGTTTCATCCCCTCATCGCCGAAGTAGAGGAAATAGTGAAAAGGAGCTACTCTTCTGGCCCGGCGGGGATGCCTTTTCGGGTAATCGCCGACCATGTCCGTGCCCTCACCTTTGTCTTGGCCGACGGGGCCTTGCCCTCCAACGAAGGCCGTGGTTATGTGTTGCGCCGTATCCTCCGCCGCGCCTCCCGTTACGGACGCACACTGGGGATGGCCAAACCCTTCATCTACAGATTGGTA
>DAOVPH010000218.1 GCA_030629295.1 Candidatus Latescibacterota bacterium
GAAGAAGAAAGTCGGATTGCCGGGCTCATTCTCACCGGAGGCCTAACCCCTTATAAGACAATTGTGGAATTGCTCAGAAGAACGGAAGTGCCGGTACTGAAGACAGAACAGGATACCTACACTATAGCCTCCCGGATTCACGATCTGGTGGTGAAAATAAGGGATACGGACACGGAGAAAATCGAGATGGCGGCGAGACTAATGAGAGAATATGTGGATGTAGATAAAATTCACAGCCAAGCATCTTGAAAGCGGTATTATATTTAAGGGTAAGAGAGCAGAATATGACCCACACCATAGCGGTAGCCGGCAAGGGGGGGACTGGTAAAACCACCTTGGCTGCATTGATCGTTTACCATCTGTTAAGAAACAATAAGGCTCCCGTTCTGGCAGTCGACGCCGACCCTAACTCTAATCTAAGTGAGCTGTTGGGAGTGGAGTTTGATCGAACAGTGGTGAGCACTGTGGATGAGCTTATGGAGAAGAAAGAGGAGCTCTCTCCATCCATCACCAAGGAGGCCTATTTGCAGTATAATCTTGAGGAGGCCATAGTAGAATCCAACGGCTTCGACCTGTTGGTTATGGGTCGCACCGAAGGACCGGGGTGTTACTGCTATGCTAACCTGCTGTTGAGGAATTTTATGGAAAAATTAAGAGAAAACTATAGGTTTGTGGTGATGGACAACGAGGCGGGGATGGAGCATCTCTCCCGGCGCACTACCAGAGATGTGGATGCCCTGCTGATAGTCTCCACTCCTACCCCTGTGGCCCTGAGGTCGGCTAAGCGTATTTACCAGACAGCCCAATCGCTCAAACTGAATATCGGGAAAATTCATCTGGTGATGAACCAGTTGGGAGGCAATTCGACTCCAGAGGAAGAGATCAAAGCTGTGGGATTGCCCCTTCTGAGTACTATTCCTTACGACCAGGAAGTGATGAACTACAGTGCGAAGGCAAAATCCCTTTTGGACTTGCCCCCTGATTCGACTGCAGTGAAGGAAGTACAAAAACTGGCAGAACAGTTAAGGCTGCTTTGTTGAGGAGCTGACAATGAAGGTCTCACGACGAATAGTGCTGCATTTCCCCAAGCAACTGGTCGATCAGCCGATAATCTACGCGTTAGTAAACAATTACAACCTGGTGTTCAATATCTTAAAGGCAAGTGTAACTCCAGGGGAAGAAGGGCTGCTGGTTTTTGAACTGACCGGCAAGAAGAGCGACTACGAAGCGGGTATAGATTATTTGAAAAGCTTAGGGGTGAAGATAGAGCCTTTAAGTCGGAGTGTCAAACGGAACGACCTTAAGTGTACCCACTGTGGTGTCTGTGTTACCGTCTGCCCGACCGGGGCACTCTCTGTTGACCGCAAGACAATGATAGTTGAGTTTGATTCAGCAAAATGCACCGCTTGCGAGCTCTGTGTTAAAGCCTGTCCTCCCAGAGCAATGGAGGTGCATTTTTGAAGACAGAGAAAATCCAATCGGACAACCAGCATGCCGCTTTGGTGTTGCTGAAGTGGAGATCAATTTCTTGAGGTGACAAAAATGGATAGAAAGCACGAATTACGAAAGATAGCGGAACGATGTACTGAAGTCCTAAGAGACAAGTACAAAGTAAAGAGGGTATCTCTTATCGGTTCCTTGGCCGAAGGAATCGTTCACGAAAGATCAGATATTGACCTGGTAGTAGAGGGTTTACCCTCGGACCTTTATATGAAAGCCTTGACTGATTTATGGGATCTCTTACCTGCTGGGATAGAACTGAACCTAATTCCTTTTGAAGATGCGTTTGAGACCCTGAAGGAAAAAACTATTAAAGAAGGAAGACCCATTTATGGATGAAGATTCCCTAAAGAAAGAAATACAGATTGAATTAGAAAATCTGAACAGATTGGTTGACGAAATGGAACAACTGACTAACAGGTTTACTGATGAATCTGGTTTCATAGAGACAAGAGCTGCGGGAAGTATTCTTCACGATTTTTACTGTGGAGTAGAAAAGCTTTTCGAGAAGGTTGCAATTCACATAGATGGCGAACTTCCTACAGGTGAGCATTGGCACACTGAGCTCCTTCTACAGATGGCACGGCCTATCAAAGGGATTGATGTGCCCATAATTAGTAAAGAGTTGCTGGGAAAATTGAAAGAATACTTACGGTTCCGCCATCTGTTCAGGCACATTTACGGGTTTGAACTAAAATGGGAGCGATTCAAAAATCTGTGGTTCTCATTACCTATTGTTCTTGATGAACTGAAAACTAACCTTAAAAGGATACTCAGTGTTTTGTCCTAAACACAGGAGGCCCCAAAATGCGCAAGTCCAAAATCTGTATTCTGACATTTTCTGACGGCAGAGAGTTCGTCCATGAATAACTGAAGCCTTTGAACCAACTGCTGCTGGACAAGGCAGTGGAGTTTCGTAGTTTCGTAGGTTGGGTTAAGCGTAGCGAACCCAACAAAAGGCTACAAGTACTATGGCGACTGGACAGAAGAGCTGGTCGCAGTGTGCAAGATCTTAGGGATTAAGGCGGTGGGTTACAGATAGTTGAGGTAAGACTTTAAGCGGAGTTACCGCTTCAGCGGTTTATCATAAACAGCATGCGCAATCATTGCGTTTTGTCCGCCAATGATATGGCCAGGCGGAAGCCTAGAAGGAGGTGTCTGTGACATGGAACGGAAAGCGATGCAGAC
>DAOVPH010000059.1 GCA_030629295.1 Candidatus Latescibacterota bacterium
AGAAGGATCGCAGAAGAAGATGGCGGTGTGCTCTCCGGTCAATCTGCCCCTGTATTGAGCAGCCAGTATCCGTTTGGGCCGTTTAGCATTATCTCTGTATTCCTCTTCCACTACCAGTTTAAACTGGTCCCCTGGGCGGGGTTCGGTGAGAAAGTCGATCTGCCAGGCGAAGATGTCGGCCAACTGCATCGCCACCTCAGCTGAATGACCGAGTCTCAACAGCGCCTGGTAGAGTGAGCTGTTAATTTCCCCTTCTATCTTCACTGCCCTGGTCTGGATCTTCTCTTTGAGCGCCTCTAAACTGCCCTCAGGGGATAGGCGAACGGAGTAGAGATCTATTGCATTGGGACGGTAACTGAATTTGACGATCCTGTTCTGATTGTCCAGTGCCAGTTGATAGCTGCTTCCCGGCGGGCACTTTCGGAGATCGAACAGCGGCTTCAACGCCTGTTGGAGCTTAAAGACCTCTTGAGGGGAAACTCCCTGTCGAACCAGGCAATTGTAAAGCGAGCTTCCTCTGGGGAGAACTCCCGTTAGCCACGTAAGGGATTGATCCTGGGGGTAGTCTTCCTTGGCAGTCGGGGAGGCAGTAGATGGTGTTTGCTCGGGTTGATCAACTACCTGAGGAGCATCAGTGATTCTTACGCTGTTTCGGCCAGCGAACCACCCTGCTATCAGACCTACCGTCAGTACACCCAATACTATCCTCCAAGAGGGGACATATCTCAGAAACTTTCTATAGTTTGCCCTATCTTCAGATGGTTGCTGCCTTAGTTCTTCATTATCTCTTCTGGGGATTAAATCCATTACCACCTCCTTTTAAACCCGATCTATGTAGAGGGGAACTTGGTTAATTGGTGAGTACTGGGTATATCGTTTCCCAAAAAAGCTGCGTTAATTCGTCATTGCGAGCGATAGCGAAGCAATCTCTAAGCAGCTCACATTCAATGAGATTGCTTCGTCGCTTCGCTCCTCGCAATGACAGAGGAAAATATAATGCTATTTTGGGAACGATCTACTAATTCAGTAATAACTGATAACTAATGATTTAGTGGGCATCTTGAAAGAGTTGACATAACTTTAACCTACCACATTGACCAAATAGGACTACGGCCTGGCTCTTTACTCTTCCAGGAACCCTTTTCTCCCTTTACCTAAGTAGGCCCGTTTCACCTCTCGATTCTGCAGCAGCTCCGCAGTTTCTCCTTCGAGGATGATCTTACCGGTTTCCAGGACATAACCTCTATCAGCCAGAGAAAGGGCCATTTGGGCATTCTGCTCTACCAAGAGGATAGTGGTGCCTGATTTTCTTAGATCTCGAATAATTTGGAAGATCTCTTTGGCCACAATAGGGGCCAGTCCCATTGAAGGTTCGTCTAAAAGAAGCAGTTTCGGTTTTGACATCAAGGCTCTGCTTATGACCAGCATCTGCTGCTCGCCTCCGCTGAGAGTCCCCGCTGGTTGAGCTTTTCTCTCCTTTAACGCGGGGAAAAGCTCAAAAATCCGTTCTATTTCCTGGGCGATCTGCCGGCGTCCTTCTTTGCGGAATCGCTGGTAAGCACCCAATTCCAAATTTTCCAACACCGTCAGAGGGGCGAATATCTGTCTGCCCTCTGCTACCTGCGATATCCCCAGTGCCACGATCTCTTCTGGCGAACGTCCCACTAAAGAGACGCCATCCAGACTAATTTCCCCTTTTACCAACGGCACAAGTCCAGAAATAGCGTGGAGCAAGGTGGATTTACCCGCCCCGTTGGCCCCTATCAGACAGACGATCTCTTCTGGTAGGATGTGCAGAGAGACCCCTTTTAGGGCCTGGATGGCTCCGTAATAAGCCTCCAGATTCCGGATGGTAAGCATTATCTTCCCTTGAAGTCCTCTCCTAAGTAAGCTTTAATGACTTCTTGGTTATCTTGAATCTCCTCTGGTTTGCCTTCAGCGATCTTCTTTCCATAGTTTAGTACTATGATCTCATCGGAGATATCCATCACCAGTTCCATATCATGTTCCACCAACAGGATGGTCGTCCCTTTTTCACGGATCTTCAAGATCAAATCCGCCAGGACAGTAGCTTCGTGTGAGTTTAATCCGGCAGCAGGCTCATCGAGCAAAAGCAGTTCGGGGTCTGTGGCCCATGCCCTGGCAAGTTCCAAAACCCTCTGCTGTCCAAAAGGAAGTTTTGAGGCTAACTCCTGGGCGCTGGAGGAGAGCCCAACAAAGGCAAGCCGTTCCATGGCATCATCACGGATAGCCTTCTCCTCAGCTATTGCCTTGGGTAGATGGAACACCGCACTTAGCAGACCGGAGAATGTCCTCGGGTGGCGACCGACCATTACATTTTCCAAAACAGACATATTATCGAATAATTCGACATTCTGGAATGTTCTGGAAATACCCTGAGATGCTATCTCGTACGGCTTCAACCCGTTAAGTTTCTGTCCCTTAAACCTTATTTCTCCTGCCGTGGGAGGATCGACACCTGTAATAGCATTAAAGATAGTAGTCTTGCCTGCACCGTTGGGCCCGATGATGGCTTTGATCTCCCCTGTTTCTACCTTTAGACTGACATCCGAAACAGCGACAAGCCCACCAAATCTCTTTGACAGATTAATAGCTTCTAAGATGGGTTCCATCGGTATTCTTCCTAAACGGAGACATAGGGGTTCAACATGTTGAACCCCTACATTCTCCCACGAACACTTCTCAATTTCTTGACCAGACCGAACAGGCCTTCAGGCATGAAGATCATGATCAGAAGCAGGGTTGATCCGTATATCAATATATCATAATCCTTAAAGCCTCGCAGAAACTCCGGCAGAAGGGTTAGCAATACCGTTCCCAAAAGAGCACCCCATACGTTGGCCATCCCTCCTACAACCACCATAGTCACCAACAGGATTGAGAACTCCAAATCAAAAGAGCCAGGACTGATGAAGGTCACGAAATGCGCGTAGAGACTCCCGGCAATGGAGGCATAGATGGCGCTGAGGACAAAAACCTGAATCTTGTACTTGGAGGTGTTAACTCCCATAGCATTGGCTGCCAGTTCACTGCTGTGAATGGATCTAAGTGCCCGTCCCACTCGCGAATGGATGAGATTCAAGGAAAACAGAAGCACTATGACCACCAGGGCCCAGACAAGGCAATAGCGAGCGAGCTGACTCTCTACAACGAGGTTCCCAAGCGCAATTCTGGGGATTTCACCGAAGCCGGATGGTCCACCGGTGAAATCCACGGATGCGTTGAGTGCGACATAGACGATCTGGCCAAAGCCAAGCGTCGCCATCGCCAGATAGTGCCCCTTAAGCCTTAAGGTAGGTATCCCAATCAAAAAAGCGATGCAGGCGGTCAGAACGATGGCTGCCAAGAAAGCAGGCAGAGGTGAAAGATGGGCTTTTGTAGTCAGTATTCCAGAGGTATAAGCGCCTGTTGCGAAAAACGCCGCATGCCCCAAAGATATCTGCCCCGCATAGCCCATAAGTAAACTCAGACCTATGGTAATCAGGCTGTAGATGCCCATAAAGACCATAATGCCGAGATAGTACGGATTTCTCATCACCATCGGCAATGCCACCAGAACGAGCATCAAAATCCCAAGTGAAATCTGATTTTCTCTGCCCATAAGCTATAGTGCAATCAGTTCTCTTCTGTTTATTCCATTTGCAATTAGAACTTCTTCAGCTTGCTGACCTGAGCGCTTCCGAAAAGGCCGCTGGGTTTTATGAACAACACCATCAACAAGACGACCAAACCAACTGCATCCTTGTAGTGTGAAGATATTAGTCCAGCACAAAGGGATTCAACTATGCCGATGAGAAACCCGGCAACCACAGCCCCCATGGGATTACCCAATCCGCCCAAGACCGCAGCCCCAAAGCCCTTCAGGCCTAATATAGCGCCCCTCTCATAGTCCATCAGAGAGATTGGAGTAATGATTATCCCTGCAATCGCACCGATGGCTGCGCTCAGAGCAAAGGAGAGAAGGACGATTCTTTTGACATTAATCCCTACTAAACTTGCCGCAGGCCGATTGGCAGCACAGGCCCTCATAGCTTTCCCGACAATAGTAAATCTAAAAAAAAGCGCCAAAAGGAGGACAACCATCCCGATGATTCCCAGAATCCAGACGGTCTGGGGAAGGATCGTAGCTTCCAATAATAGGATAGGCTTCTCGGTGGAGAAATGCGGCAGGCTAAAGGTCTCCTTGCCCCAGGCGAACATAGCGCCGCCCTTAAGCAATATAGACCCAGCGATGGTGATGATAATTAAGCTGAGGACGGAGGGCATTTTCAGAGGATGGATACACAGTCTCTCGAAGGCCGTGCCAATCAGCGTCACCGCCAGCACGGCGATAGGGAAAGCGACCCACATCGGCAAGTTCAAAGGCCCCACAAGTGACACCATAAACATCCCGCCCAGCATCACGAACTCGCCCTGAGCGAAGTTAATGATACTGGTTGAGTTATAGATAATATTGAACCCAAGTGCGACCATGGCATAGATGCTGCCAATGGTGACACCGCTGAGTATAAGTTGAAGTATTATGCTGGCACTCATTTCCTGTGATTCAAGAATTGGGGCTAAGCCGATCATCCGATTAATCCGATGGCAGTGACTTAGCCCCGCCCCGTGGGGTAGCTTCACACCCTATCGGGCCCGTAGTTGAACAGCTCTTGCCTACTCCGGCAAGGTAAAGTTGCCCTCTCTAACGGTCAACATCTCGAAGGCCTCTTTGGTAAGACCATTATGATCCTCTGGAGAGAAGTTGAAGATGCCGCCTGTCCCGACAAAGCCCTCTATGTTCTCCAGCTCGTCTCTGATCTTTGTCCTGTCTGGACCAGCTTTCTGCAACGCCTCGATCACCAGTTTCAGTGCATCATAGGCATGTCCGCCGAATGTACTGACTGGCTCTTTGTATCTTTCTTCATAGGCCTTTTTGTACTCAGTCAGAAGCCTCTTCTGGGGGTGATCCTCAGGAAGTACATCTGCTATCAGGAGCCTCCCCGCTGGGAAGATGATGCCCTCGCCTGCCTCGCCAGCCGCCGCAGCATACTTGACGTTGCCAAACCCATGACTCTGATAAAGCGGGATTGTCATCCCTAATTGCCTCATATTCTTAGGAACAATGGACTGAGCAGGCACGATGGACCAGTTGACGATGGCTTGGGCATCGGTCCTTCTGATCTTTGTCAATTGGGGGGTCATATCGGTATCCCCTGGCCCGTATGTCTCATCCGCCACGATGGTGATCCCCATCTTCTCGGCGTACTTCTTGAGCTGTTTTCTTCCCTGATCCCCAAAACCCGTGGTGCCGGTGATGAGGGCGATCTTCGCTATCCCTTTATCCTGCATATGCTCGTAGATTCGGATGACTGCATCGGTGTCCTTCTGAGGGGTCTTGAACACCCAGTGTCGCTCGGCAACAGGTGAGACGATCGCTTCAGCAGCCGCACAGGAAACAAGAGGCACCTCGGCCTTTTCGACAATAGGGATGATTGCCATCGTGGTTCCGCTTCTGGAGGGACCGATAATAGCCAGTACCTTGTCCTTCTCGATCAGCTTGTTGACCGCATTGACCGTCCTGGTCTCATCCCCCACCGTATCTTCGATGATTAGATCTAAGGGCTGGCCATTGATGCCACCGGCCGCATTGATCTCTTCGACGATCATCTCAACCGTTTTTTTCTCCGGCTCCCCCAGCCACGAAGCGGGCCCTGTTATAGCAAAGAGAGCCCCTATCTTGTAAGCTTTTTTCTCCTTAGCACAACCAGAGATTAGCATAAGGAGGAACATTGATAGGCAGAACAGTCCCATCCACTTGCTGTTTAATTTAGACATTTTCCCTCCTGTTTGTTTTCCAGAGGAGAACTGCCGAGGGAAATGGCAGTTCTCCTCCAGGGATTTATCCACAGCTTAGCCCATCGGTTAGAACAGATAGGTTAAGCAGACATTGGTGGCCAAGTTTGCCCACGCTGCCCCACTAAGCACATAGGGGCCACGGTGCAGAAGGTCTTGGCTCAGGAGCAGGTCCACCAGCACTTTTTTGTAGGTTGCCCGGACGCCAAAGTTATATCTGAAGGCGGCCCTTTTCCCGTTCTGTAGGGGATCGTCGCCACTAACCATAGTCAGAGTAGCGCTGGCACCGCCTCGTCCGGTCAGCCAGGAGTTCAACGGCTTCTCGTAACCACCGAGGTAGGTAAATTCCATGGTAGTTACAGTCTCATCATCAACTCCCGCTGCCGCGAAAGAGGTGGTTTCCATGTCCACGTCTAAAACCACACCGGTGACCAGCATGGACTTATTCGCACCCCTCTTGTTGACGCCGCAACCTATGTTCACGCCCATGGCGGAGACCTCGTCAGCACCGTCCCTTACCGGATCGGTGCTGTAGTGCACGCCCAGAACCGGGATCAGTTTTTTTCCCTCGCCCTTATCCATAATCAGGCGAGCATCTACATTTAGACCAATCCCACCGGTGCTCTCGATGTTGGTGGCATCATCCGAGAAAGTGGCCATAGAGACGCGCGCTCCCAGATCGACATCACCCAGAGCTATGGGCTTGGTTACACCGGCCGCGACATCCACCGACATAGCACTGGCGGCTTTCTCCAGGGCATTCTCACTGCCGGCAAGTCCGAGAACTGCCCGGCCACCGACCGTCATATCGCCCACCTTCTTGGCCAAGAAGATGTCTGGTATTGGTCTCAGGTTTCCGGCCAGACCAGGAAGATTACCGCCTGCAGTAGGCAACGCTGCCCGAAGAGCCGAAAAGCCCCCGGTGCCAGGCAGATTGTAGTGAATGGCCCAGGCACAATCATCCTTCTTGACCAGCAGGCCGCTCATCATATTATCGGGAATTCCCGCGCCCGCGGGGATATTGGGAATGATCCAAAGTGCATTGGAGAACATGAGCATACGTCCGGGGTAAATCGCATAGTTGGACGTATCAATCATAAAGCGATGCTCACCGCCCAACGCATTCCAGCGGGCCGAGGCGGCAAAGACAGTTGAGGTTGCCGCCAGTAATAAGATAATTAGCGATATCGAAAACAGTTTCTTCATCTTCGAACCCCTTTCATTTGAAAGTTAAACTTCTAAAACACCCAGATCCCGACAAGAGAGGGGATCTCTTTCCTGAAAATCTCACCTCCTTTCTTCTGCAAGATTTCTTGTGGCAACGGGTTTTCATGGCGGGCTACAGCGAGTAGATATGTTCCTCTCCCAGCAGGCGGATGCCATTTCTCTGAAATAGGGCAACGGCATCCTGGGGGTTCTCCGCCCGGAAGATCACCACTGCATTTTGCCCCGATTTCTCCACAAAGGCATACATATACTCCACATTGATACCGCCGGAGTCGCAGATGCCCAGTATCTGGGCCAGCCCACCCGGCTTGTCCTCCACCTCCACGGCCAATACATCGGTCTGACTGATGGTAAAGCCAGAACTTTTCAGAACCTGCTGCGCCTTATCAGGTTTGTCCACAATCAGCCTCAGGATTCCGAAGTCAGAGGTATCGGCCAAAGAGAGCGCCCGGATGTTGATGCCCGCCTCTTTGAAAACCTCACTCACCTCGTGTAGTCGGCCAGAGCGATTTTCCAAAAATACCGAAATCTGTTTGACTAACATTTTCCAAGACCTCCTCATGTGTAATGTAGCCCTTTGGGTATGAAATCTCACAGATCCAACAACCTGGCACTATTGGCCCAGAGGATTTTCTCCTTGGCCTGGTCAGAAATGTCCAATTCCAATATCTGCTTCACCTCAGCCTGTTGGTCAGTCCAGGGGGAGTCGGTGCCAAACAGGATTCTGTCGAAGCTGTGCCTATCCATAATTCTTAGCATTCTATCGGTTGCTAAATGCCCAAATGTATAAGAAGTGTCAAGATATAACTTTTTGCCTAACAGATACTGCTCAACCTGATCCCACATTCGGAATCCGCCCAGGTGAGCAGCGATAACCTTCAAGGTAGGGAAGTTAACCACTACTTGGGAGATTCTCTGTGGGGTGCCGTGAAACGGGGCGGAGAAGGCAATATCCTCCCCGGCATGAAACAGAAGAATCAGACCAGTCGCAGCAAGTTTCTCGTATATCGGAAACATCGACCGATCGTCAGGATAGAAGTCCTGAAACTCAGGGTGAAGTTTGACCCCGGACATCCCCAGCCCCCTGATCCGGTCGATCTCCTCCTCCCAGTCCTTCTGACCTGGGTAAATGGTGCCAAAAGAGAGCACTCCGTTGCCAACCACCCCTTTAGCCCAATCGTTGATGGTCCTCACCTGGGAGGGCTTGGTAGAGACAGGCTGAAGCACCGAGATGCTGATGTCCGCCCTTTTCATCGAGACTCTAAGGTCGGAGACCGTGCCATCCGAGATCGCCCGGGTGTGGTTCATCTCCTCCATCGCACTGATTGCCTTTTGGGCCAGTTCATCTGCAAAGGCGTGGACGTGGATGTCAATGATCTTGGTCATCAGTCATTGGTCAGTGGTCATTAGTTGAAGCTATCCAAAAGATTGAGCCGTTCGTTTTGGTTCACAGAACTCTCTTGTCAATTACTCGCTTGGCCTTTCCCATGCTCCGTTCGATACTCTTAGGTTCTACCAGTTTGATCCTGGTGCGCAGCGCCAGGACGCTTTCGATCTCGTTTTGGATTTTTTTCTCCAGCGTTTCCAGTTTCTTAATCTCGTCGGAGAAGAACTTTTCGTCCACCTCCACCCAGACTTCTAATTCATCCAGTCCCTTGCTTCTGGTCACCACTAATTGGTAATGAGGCTTGGCCTCTTCGATCTCCAACAGCACGCTTTCTACTTGAGAGGGGAAGACATTAACGCCCCGGATGACCAACATATCGTCAGTCCTTCCCTTCAGTTTGCTTATCCGGGGAGCGGTTCGGCCACAGTGTGGACAGGGCTGATAGGTGATACTGGTTATATCGCCGGTACGGTAGCGGATAAGGGGCATTGCCTTCTTGGTTAAGGTGGTGAGCACCAGTTCGCCGTCCTGGTCCTCGCCCAACACCTCTCCAGTGTTAGGATCGATGATCTCCGGCAGGAAGTGGTCTGCCCACAGGTGAAGTCCCTCTTTGCCCGGACATTCGACAGCTACCCCGGGTCCGATGATCTCCGAGAGCCCGTAGATGTCACAGGCAGTGACGTCCCAGGCTTTTTCCGCCTCTCCCCTCATCCC
>DAOVPH010000064.1 GCA_030629295.1 Candidatus Latescibacterota bacterium
GTTCCTGTTCTCTGTGTTTCGCATACTGCAGTATCGCTCTCAGATGAGAGTCTACCAACAAGAGAACAAAAAACTCAAGGAAGAGCTGACCTCTCTGAAGATCTCTGGCTCGGCATCCCCTGCTGGCGAGGGCTCCGACTCCGGACCAACGAATTCTTGATGTTCCCAACACTGGTTACTATGGGGAGCATAAAGTTGTTTGCACTGGGCACGTAAATGCGGAACGACGGTGAACACCCGGGCTGTCACCCTGAGCGAAGCGAAGGGTCTGTCTCGGTAGTTCAGATGCTTCGCTCAAACATGCAACCTATAATGTGCTCTCCGTGGTAATGGGTTGACTGGTTAATTCGTAAGTGGTGAGATGAAAGCTGGAAGGCTGTTGCTTTTGATGTTCACATTGGCTGCTTTTGTCCTCTTGCTCACTTGGTGGGAAAAGCAGTTTAAACCCGGAAGGGGCCCTCTTTTTCAGCCTCAACGGGCCCAATATGAGCCGCCTGCACCCGACTGGGAGAACCCATTTTCAGGCGAATCGGTCGATTCCCTACTGAAAAGGTTAATCAGCGATGAGCCGGAGGTTAAAATAAAAGCTGCACACGCTTTGGGCCATCTTCGTGCCCCTCGGGCAGTGACACCACTCCTTGACCTATTGAACGATAACCGTCCAGAGGTAGTGGTCGCCGGACTGTTTGCTCTGGCAAAATTGAGAGCAAAACAAGCGGTTGAGCCAGGCATTAGCTTACTCAAGCATTCCAATCCCAGGGTCAGGGCTATGGCTGCCTTCACCGTAGGAGAGTTAGGAAACAAAAGGGCAATTGGCCCGCTAAACGATGCGCTGAGCGATACCGATGAAGCCACTAAGTATTTAGCCAAGCAATCACTGAAAAAACTACTGGTTCTTCATAAAGTTAGGATAAGGTCCCAATGAACTTCAAGAATACTTGCATCATTCTTCTGTTTCCCAGTTTCTGTTTTCTATTTTCTACCTTCCTCCCTTTGTGGGCTGACGACGCCGAATCTGACAGCCTGTTCACCCAGGGGAAGATCCTCTTTGAAATGGGCCAGTACGAACAGGCAAAAGAGAAGTTCGCCCAACATCTGACCCAGCATCCTGACGATCCGCTGACCCTGTTCTATCTGGGAAAGACAGAGCCCGACGGGATTAAGTCCCAGGAGTATTTCCGTTCTCTTCTGAACCGATTTCCTAACTATGAGTTGGCAGACGACGCCCTGTTCCAGGTTGCCCAATTCTGGTATGCTAAAGGTTACTATATAACTGCCCAGCAACAGTTTCTCCGACTGTTAGAACAATATCCCCCCAGCCCGCTTGCCGCTCAGTGTCAGTATTTCATTGGCAAAATCCTGCTGGCACTGGACAAGCCGGACCAAGCAGAAAAGCAGTTTCAGAAACTGGTCCAGCTTTATCCGGCCTCAGAGGTGGCAATTTATGCCAGCTGCGGACTTGTTGATGCTTACCAGCTCCAGGAGAAATACCAGGAGGCAATCTCCTTAGGGGAATCTTTGCTGAACAAGACCAGTTCGTTTAAGAGTCACTTGCTGTACACTCTGGCGGAGTGTTTCCATGGGGTAGGGGAGAAGCAGAAGGCAGAGGAGCTACTCGCCCGCATCCCCCGAGAGTGTCCTCAAAGCTATGAGGCCACCTTAGTTAGTTCGCCTGCAGTGACACAAGAAAGCACCCCAGATGATTCTACTGCCGGAAAGGTTACCTCTCCAGTAGAGACCGTTGCTGATTCGTCTGCCCAATACTATATTCAAGCCGGAGCATTTAGCAATATTGCCAATGCCACTGCTCTTCACAGCCGCTTGGCAGCTGGCAACTTTCCGGTAAAACTGGCGACAAAACTCTCGGAACAAAAGCTCCTATATCTTGTTCAGGTAGGTCCCTACAAGAGCAGAGTATCCGCCGAAGAGGTGGCGGAGAAGATAAGGAAAATCGAAGCCATTTCTTGTCTGGTGAAGCAGATTCGTTCAGCACCACGCTGAAACCTTAAGCTTAGCAGAAATCTCTCGCAGATGGTCTAAGAGAAATGTCAAATGCCAAAATCCAAATGTCAAATCAAGCTCAAATGCCAAAATACCAAAAAGAAGCATAGTGTAAAAGATGCTTTTGGCTTTTAATCATTCGAATTTTATCCTTCGGCTACGCTCAGGACAAGTTTGGCATTTGAGCTTTGGATTTTGTCATTATTCTGTGGCCATCGGAGCCTGATGGTGTTCAGCGTTCGATGGTCATTTTAATCCCCCAAGCCAGCTATGGAACTTGGAACCCCAATGTTGAAACAGTACTGGAGGCTTAAGAAGCAGTACCCGGATGCCATCCTCCTGTTTCGGGTAGGCGATTTTTACGAGATGTTTTTTGAGGACGCCAAAACCGGCTCTGAACTTCTGGGATTGACCTTAACCTCTCGAGGACACGGTAAAGGCCAGAGGGTTCCTTTGGCCGGAGTTCCCCACCATGCAGTGGAAAATTACATCTCCAGACTGGTAAAATCGGGTAGGAAGGTGGCCATCTGCGAGCAGGTAGAAGATCCCAAACAGGCCAAGGGGGTGGTGAAAAGGGATGTGATTCAGGTTATAACCCCTGGTACTGTCCTGTCAGAGACCTTGTTAGAGGGAAAGGCAAATAACTTCCTGGCCTCTGTGTGCTTAAATTTCGATAGATTCGGCCTCTCTCTGGTTGATCTCTCCACCGGAGAGTTCTCCGTGACCGAGGTGGAGAATAAGGAAAAGCTGGGGGAAGAACTGGAAAGGATCAGCCCCTCCGAGTTACTCATCTCCCAGATGGAGGCAGACTCCTGGAAGCAAGAACGCAAAGGGAATTACCCATTTATCCTGACTGCCATAGAAGATTGGATGTACAGCTATGAATATGCCTATGACCTGTTAAAGGAACACTTTAGAGTCTCTTCCCTTCAGG
Organism: Candidatus Latescibacterota bacterium; assembly: GCA_030629295.1. GTDB lineage: Bacteria > Latescibacterota > MVCY01 > MVCY01 > MVCY01 > MVCY01. The sequence continues at coordinate 2,936 of DAOVPH010000064.1, forward strand.
GTTTCGGTTGTGAGGGGTTAAAAAGCGGCATTTGCGCCGCCGGAGCTGCTTTGGCCTATTTGCAGCAGACTCAAAAAGGGGCCGTTCCTCACATCAGCTCTCTCTCCCGGTATTACATCTCAGATTATATGATCCTCGATCCGCTTACTCAAAGGAACTTAGAGCTTCTCTCGCCCCTCCCAGGAGGTAGCAAAGAGACCACACTGTCTTCTGTACTTGATGGTACCAAAACCTCTATGGGAGGGAGACTTCTGAGGAATTGGCTTCTAAAACCGCTGAGAGATGTTGCTCAAATAATTCAGCGACAAGAAGGGGTAGAGGAGATGGTGAACAATTCCCGGCTAAAAATAGACCTCACGGAGACAATTAAGGAGATAGCTGATTTGGAGAGGTTGGTGGCCAGGGTCTGCTGCGGACGGGCGAATGCAAGGGACTTAGTTGCCTTAAAAAACTCCCTCTCTCTGATCCCTGCACTAAAGGGAACCCTTGCCCCTGTTTCCTCTTCTATTCTCTGTTCTGCCCGTGAGCAACTGCTGGATGTCCAGGAGATCGTCAATCTGATTGACAAAGCCATTGTGGAGGAACCACCAGTTCTGCTTACCGAAGGAGGTCTGATAAAACCGGGACTAAACTCCCAATTAGATGAACTCCGACAGATCAGCTCCAGCGGAAAGGATTGGATAGCTAAACTCCAGACCAAAGAGCGAGAAAGAACAGGGATTTCTTCACTGAAGGTCAAATATAACAAGGTATTTGGCTACTTTATTGAGGTTAGCAAGGCAAATCTCTCCAAGGTGCCTGAAGATTACATTCGTAGGCAAACCCTGGTGGGGGCGGAGAGATTTGTCACGCCTGAGCTTAAAGAACACGAATCGAAGGTCTTGGGAGCCGACGAGAGGATTGTTCAGTTGGAATATGAGATCTTTGTTGATGTTCGCCAACAGGTCGCCGCTTGGGCGGAGAAGATCCAAAAGATAGCTCGGAGTTGCGCCCTGATTGATGTGCTCTGTTCTTTAACCAGTCTTGCCGTCGGTTCAGACTATATTCGCCCTACACTGGATGAAGGGGAGGAGATAAAAATAGGCGAAGGAAGACATCCGGTAGTGGAAAGATTCCTTCCTGAAGGAAATTTTATTCCCAATGACACGTATTTAGCTAACCCCACTGACCAGATACTGATCATCACCGGCCCTAATATGGCCGACAAATCCACTTATCTCAGGCAAGTAGGGCTGATAGTGCTTTTAGCCCAAATAGGCAGTTTCGTTCCGGCCAAATCCGCTCACATTGGGGTTGTGGACCGAATATTTACCCGGGTAGGAGCATCTGACAGCATAGCCACCGGCGAAAGCACCTTCTTAGTGGAGATGAATGAAACAGCCAATATCCTCAACAATGCCACCTCAAGAAGCTTGGTGCTTCTTGACGAGATCGGCCGAGGCACCAGCACCTTCGATGGAATGAGCATTGCCTGGGCGGTGACCGAATTCCTTCACAACTGCTCCCGGGCCAGACCCAGGACCCTGTTTGCCACCCACTACCACGAGCTCACCGAATTGGAATTAATATTGGAGAGGGTCAAAAACTATAACTTTGCAGTGAAAGAGTGGAAGGGAGAAGTGGTATTCTTGCGCAAGATACTTCCCGGTGGGTGTGACCACAGCTACGGCATTCAAGTGGCCCGGTTGGCCGGATTGCCCCCCGAAGTGATCGAGAGGGCTAAAGAGGTGCTGGCTAACTTAGAGGAGAATGAGCTCACCCCCAACAAAATCCCCAAGAAGGCTAAAAGCAAACACTCTGCCCTGGCCTCAACCAAACAACTGAGCCTTTTTGAAACCGAACACCCGGTGGTTGAAGAGATTCGCAAGCTCGACGCTACTTCTCTCACCCCCTTAGAGGCACTGAACAAAATTGATGAATGGAAAAAGAGGATTGAATGAAAATGAGAGTTTACAATTTCAGAGCAATTGAACCGAAATGGCAACAGGTCTGGGCGGAGACAGGGGCACATCGCACCTCAGATGCCGAAGAAGGCCCCAAATATTACTGCCTTGATATGTTTCCTTACCCTTCCGGCAGTTGGCTCCATGTGGGGCACTGGAGAGGCTATGTTATCTCTGATGTCTGGAGCAGATACAAAAAGCTTCAAGGATTAAATGTCTTGCATCCTATGGGATGGGATTCCTTCGGACTGCCTGCTGAAAACGACGCCATCAAAAAGGGCATCCACCCTCAGGAAAACACTGTGCAGAATATCACCAATATGAAGAGGCAGCTCAAGCAGATTGGGGCAATGTACGACTGGGACAGGGAAATTAATACCAGCTTAACCGAATACTACCGCTGGACCCAGTGGATATTTCTGCAGATGTATAAGAAAGGACTGGCCTACCGCCAAATGGTACCTATTAATTGGTGTCCCCGATGTAAAACCGGATTGGCCAATGAAGAAGTGGTAGACGGCAGATGTGAACGCTGCGGAGAACTGGTGACCAAAAAAGAGATGCTGCAATGGATGCTCAAGATTACCGACTACGCCGATCGGCTCTTAGAAGGGCTGGAGAGGCTGGACTGGTCAGAGAAGATCAAGACTATGCAGGTCAATTGGATAGGTCGAAGTCGAGGGGCAGATGTAACCTTTGAGGTTATCTCTCCGGCTGGGGAACAATTCCCGCTGAAGGTGTTTACCACCCGTCCCGATACCCTGTTCGGAGCCACCTACTTGGTGCTGGCCCCCGAACATCCAGCAGTCGCTAAATCAACAGCCTATGAGCAACAAGACGATGTTAACTCTTATCTCGCAAGAACCAAGCAGCTCTCCGAAGTTGACCGGATATCGGGGATACGCCAAAAGACGGGGATATTTTTAGGAAGCTATGCTATAAACCCGGTAAACAGCGAGAGACTCCCCATCTGGATCTCCGACTATGTCCTCCTCACCTACGGCACTGGGGCTATTATGTGCGTGCCTGCCCACGATCAGCGGGATTTCGAGTTCGCCAACCAATTTGACCTGCCGATTGTAGAGGTGATCGCAAGCCCAGAGAGCAAAAAGGGAGAATCGGGAGAGTTGTTAGAGGCTTACATCGGTGAAGGCATTATGGTGAATTCAGGCAGGTTCAACGGGCTTCCCAGTCAGGAGGGTAGGGGGGAGGTAGTGAAGTGGTTAGCTGCAAAAGAGTTGGCAGAGGAGGCCGTGCGCTACAAACTCCGGGATTGGGTCTTCTCCCGTCAGCGTTACTGGGGAGAACCTATTCCTATAATCTACTGTTCCCACTGTGGTGAGGTGCCCGTCCCTGAGGAACAACTGCCGGTTCTATTGCCGGAAGTAGAACGCTACCAGCCCACTGGGACAGGGGAGTCACCGTTGGCAGCAATCCCTGAATTTGTGAATACTCCTTGCCCCAAGTGCGGTGGCAACGCCAAGAGGGAAACGAATACTATGCCTCAGTGGGCAGGCTCCTGCTGGTATTTCCTCCGCTATCCCAGCCCTCACTGTTGGAACAGGGCATTCGAGCCAGAGGTAGTTAACAAGTGGCTTCCTGTGGATATGTACATCGGGGGCATAGAACACGCCATCCTTCATCTGCTCTACGCCCGATTTTTTACCAAGGTGCTTTACGATTTGAACTACATTAACTTCGACGAGCCCTTCCTGCGGCTGTTCAACCAGGGGATGGTGTGCCGCAATGGGGCCAAGATGAGCAAGTCGAAGGACAATGTTGTCAGTCCCGATGAATTAGTAGAGAAGTACGGCACAGATACAGTGCGGCTGTACGAGCTGTTCATCGGCCCGCCTGAATTGGATGCAGAATGGAGTGACCGGGGGATTGAAGGCATCCATCGTTTCCTGAACCGGGTGTGGAAACTGGTAACCGCAAATCTCCACGCCCCTGATAAGTCCTCTGACAGTGTGCTGCGGCAAAGGCACCTGTTGGTAAAAAATGTGACCGAAGGAATAGAGAGTTTTAAATTCAACACCACCATCAGCAGATTTATGGAATTTGTCAATTTCGCTTATGGCTTGGGAAAAGAGCACTTAGACAGCCAGACTATAGATGCGTTCCTGATTCTGCTCTCGCCCTTTGCCCCTCATATGGCAGAGGAGCTGTGGCAGCAAAGGGGGTACCAGAGGAGTATCTTTGGGGCGGAATGGCCAACATATGACCAAGCATTGACCAAGCCCCAGCAGATCACATTGGTGGTGCAGGTCAACGGGAAGGTGCGGGCCAAACTGGAGGTTGAAGCTGACATTGACCAGCAGGAGGCCCAAAGGTTAGCCTTAGAGGCTCCAAATGTGAAGGTGCATCTGGCGGGCAGAGAACCCCGCAAGGTGATAGTTGTCCCCAAGCGACTGGTGAATATAGTAGTATAGCCGTTTTAACATTGTAAATTATCCCGTCATTGCGAGGAGCACTTTGCTATCGCTCAGGACAGGCTCCGCGACGAAGCAATCTTTTTATTTTTGCGCATTTGGGATTGCTTCGCTACCGCTCGCAATGACAAAGTATTGTAACTCTATTTGTAGAACAAAATAGTAGTTAGTATAGACTCACAAGTTTTCCACATTCCAGAAAATTTATACTACTTTATAAAAAATTATATAGCCCATGGACCGAGACTGTAGAATTCGCTTCAGGCAGTCAGACCTGGAGATAGAAATAGAAGGCGATAGGAAATTCGTGGAGGCATACTTCAACAAGCTCCTCCAAAAGTTCCAAATCGGCCCTTTTGAAACAGGAGAGGCAGGAAATAAGCTTCTCAACCAGCTCTTAGAGCAGAAACAGCCCCCCTCGCATTCAGAGAAAGTGCTGCTGTTTGCATATTATCTGGAGAAATATAGAAAGCTGGAGTCCTTTAGTGCTGACGACATAAGCGGATGCTATCAGGAGACCCGGATTCCTGGGCCGCGCAACATCAACGACCTGATAAGGAAACTGCCGAGGGAATATGTGATGGAGGTGGGCAGAAAGGGGAAGAAGAAGGCCTGGAGATTGACCCGCCAGGGGATAGAGTATGTAGAGACAAAAAAGTGAGAGAAATTGCTTAGGGAGGGTTTAGTTTACATAATATATATTATATGACCCAAGGCTGATCCGTTAAAAAGATCCCCCCAAAACCAGTCGGCTACCAAGGAAATGGCAGCCGGCTTTTTTTATACCCCACATCGCTCTCAGATCCCCTACAAGGCACTTTTCTTTCAACACGAATTAAAATCCTTCGCTTTTTAGGCAAAAAGGGAAACTTCGCCACAGATAACAATCTCCCCTACCCATCTCTGACGGAACATAAAGCGAAATAGATTTTCCCCCATAAAACGAACCTTTTTCCTTGACAATCTTTCCCGAGCAGCCTATATTTTTCATATCCCATTTCGCTTTTCTTCCCACTTCACCCCCGGAGGTTTCGCATCATGTCCAGAAGGGTTCCCAGGGTTATCACCCACGAAGAGGAAATCACGCTGCTTCAATATCTTAAGGCTAAGTCTATACGAAACTACATATTGGCACTTTTGGGGCTCAAAATGGGACTCCGAGCCGGTGAGATAATAGGCCTCGATATCGGTGACGTTTTTCACGCCGGTCAGGTCTTTCATGAAATCGAGATCCGCTCCACCACCACAAAAACCAAAAAGCCCCGCTGGGGATATGTAGTGTCTGAACTTCACCAAGCCCTGGAACAGCTAATCAGAAAAAAACGCTCCAATGGCCA